>NZ_JBFAZH010000226.1:0-8419 GCF_040681735.1 Actinoplanes sp. NPDC051633
GACGCCGAGATCGACCAGAACTCGCAGCTGCTCGGCTCGACCAGGGTGGGCGCGGGCGCGATCATCGGGCCGGACACGACGCTGATCGACACGACCGTCGCCGAGGGCGCGGTGGTGTTGCGCACGCACTCGATCGGCGCCGAGATCGGGCCGGAGGCGACCGTGGGGCCGTTCTCCTTCCTGCGGCCGGGCACCCGGCTCGCGCGCAAGGCGAAGATCGGCGGGTTCGTCGAGGCGAAGAACGCCGAGCTGGGTGAGGGCGCGAAGGTGCCGCACCTCACCTATGTGGGCGACGCCACGATCGGAGCCAAGGCCAACATCGGCGCGGGCACGATCTTCGCCAACTACGACGGGGTGAACAAGCACCACACCACCGTCGGCGAGGCCGCGTTCGTGGGCAGCGACACCGTGCTGATCGCGCCGGTGGAGATCGGCCCGGGGGCGTACGTAGCGGCGGGCAGCGCCGTCGCCAAGGAGGTGCCGGCCGGCAATCTCGGGGTGACCCGGGCGCAGCAGCGCAACATCGAGGGGTGGACCGAGCGTAAGCGGCCGGGCACGGTCTCGGCCGACGCCGCCCGCCGTGCCGCGGAAGCCGCCGACGAGGAGTGAGCCGTCCCACCCAGTGGCGATGGGCTGGTGTCTTGAACGCGGCCTAGGGTGATACTTCAAGCGAAGATTCCCCCTCGATCCCGGGAGCAGACGAGCCCATGGGCAGCATCGTCGCGGAGAACCGTAAGAGTTTGATGCTTTTCTCCGGACGTGGTTTCCCGGAGCTGGCCGAGGAGATCGGCCAGGTGCTGGGGGTGGCGCCGACCCGATCGGACGCGTACGACTTCGCCAACGGTGAGATCTTCGTACGGTTCAAGGACTCGGTGCGCGGCTCGGACGCGTTCGTGGTCCAGTCGATGACCGCGGGCATCAACACCTGGGTGATGGAAACGCTGATCATGGTCGACGCGTTGAAGCGCGGCTCGGCCAAGCGGATCACCGTCGTCCTGCCCTTCTACCCGTATTCGCGGCAGGACAAGAAGCACCGCGGCCGCGAGCCGATCTCCGCCCGCCTGGTGGCCGATCTGCTGAAGACCGCGGGTGCCAACCGGATCCTCACGGTCGACCTGCACACCGCGCAGATCCAGGGCTTCTTCGACGGGCCGGTGGATCACCTGTTCGCCATGGACGTGCTGGCGCAGCACGTGCAGCGCAAGTTCGAGGGCCGGCCGATGACGGTGGTGGCGCCGGATTCGGGCCGGGTGCGGGTCGCCGAGCGGTGGACCGACCGGCTGGGCGGCTGCCCGCTGGCGTTCATCCACAAGACCCGCGATCCGCTCAAGCCCAACCAGGTGGTGGCCAACCGGGTGGTCGGCGAGGTCGAGGGCCGGGTCTGCCTGGTCGTCGACGACATGATCGACACCGGTGGGACGATCGCGAAGGCGTCCGACATCCTCTACGACTCGGGTGCGGCCGATGTGGTGGTGGCGGCGACCCACGCGTTGCTGTCCGATCCGGCGACCGAGCGGCTCAAGAACAGCCGGATCAGCGAGCTGGTGGTGACCAACACACTGCCGCTGCCGCCGGAGAAGCGCCTCGACAAGATCACCGTGCTGTCGATCGCCCCGCTGCTGGCCCGGGCGATCCGCGAGGTCTTCGACGACGGCTCGGTGACCACCCTCTTCGGGGGCTTGAGCTGAACCGAGCTGAGCTGACGGGTGCAACTTGCACGCAAGGGTTGGATTTTTTGCTGTGGGCGGGGACCGGCTCTTAAGCCGCTGAGAACGGCAGGTAAGCTGGTGCGGTTGCCACGGCGAGGGTGCCCCGTGGGCCGCTGAGTCTCGCGGTCCGTGTGGAGGCGCCGTTATCGACGCGGTGCTCCGGGCCTGTGCCCAGCGCGCCTCCCCCGCCCGGCACCGCCCGCAGCCACCGCCGACCAGCCGCCGCCGAACCACGAATGAGTTTCAGGAGTTTCCCCGTGTCCGAGGTAAAGATCAGCGCCGAGCCCCGCACCGAGTTCGGCAAGGGTGGAGCCCGCCGCACGCGCCGGGCCGGCAAGGTGCCCGCCGTCCTCTACGGTCACGGCGAGAAGCCCCAGCACATCGCTCTGCCGGCGCGGGAGTTCGCCGCGGCCATCCGGCACGGCGGTCTCAACCAGGTGTTCACCATCGACATCGTCGGCGGCTCGGGCACCACTCTGGCCCTGCCCAAGGCGATCCAGCGCGACCCGATCAAGGACACGTACGAGCACGTGGACCTGATCATCGTCAAGCGCGGCGAGAAGGTGCAGGTCGACGTCCCGGTGACGTTCACCGGCGAGGCCGACCGCAACACGCTGCTGGTCACCGAGTCGACGACGCTGGCCGTGGTCGCCGAGGCCATGCACCTGCCGTCCGGCTTCGAGGTGTCGATCGAGGGCCTCGAGGCGGGCGCCCAGATCACCGCCGCCGACGTGACCCTGCCGCAGGGCACCGAGCTGGCCGTCGAGCCCGACTTCGTGCTCGCGATCGTCAGCCAGGCGCAGACCGCCGAGCAGCTCGAGGGCGACACCGGCGAGGCGACCGAGGCCGCGGCCGCCGAGACGGAGGCCGCCGAGGGTGGCGAGGCCGCCGTCGAGGAATCCGCTTCCTGACCCTGGCCGTTGACAACCACCATCAGGGGAAGCGCCGCGCGGCGCTTCCCCTGATGCCGTTTCGAGGAGAGCGACGATGGACGAGCCCTGGCTGGCGGTCGGCCTGGGCAACCCGGGCAAGGAGTACGCGGGCAACCGGCACAATGTCGGCTTCATGGTGGCCGAGCTGATCGCCACGCGGATCGGCGCCAAGTTCGGCCGGTCCAAGCGGGCACACGCCGAGGTCGCGGAGGGCCGGCTGGGGTTCGGCGGTCCGAAACTCATCCTGGTGAAGCCGCTGACGTTCATGAACCTGTCCGGCGGGCCGGTCGCTCAGCTCGTCCAGTTCTTCAAGATTCCGGTGGAGAACGTGCTGGCCGTGCACGACGAGCTGGATGTGCCGTACGGGCAGATCCGGGCCAAGCGCGGCGGTGGTGAGGGCGGTCACAACGGGCTGCGCTCGATGTCCCGATCGCTGTCCACCAAGGAGTACGCGCGGGTCCGGTTCGGCATCGGGCGGCCCCCGGGACGGCAGGATCCGGCGGACTACGTGCTGTCCGATTTCGGTGCCGCCGAGCGCAAGGAGCTGGAGTTCCTGGTCGATCGCGCGGCCGACGTGGCCGAGGCGATCGTGCTCGAGGGTGTCGAGTGGGCACAGAACAAATACCACGCCTCTTGACCTGGTATGGCCAGATTGGATAGATCGTTTAGACCTTTTTGTCCGTCTATCCACGCCGTGACGCTAGTGGCCGTCCGCGCGTTGGTCACGTGAACGCATCACACGGTGCGCGGTCGTCGGCACTACGGGGAGGTTTCGGGTGCAACGGGACCTTTCAGAGGAAGCCCTCGCAGAACCCACGGTGACGCTCCCGACGGTGAGCTCGCGGCTCGATCCGTCCCCTGTGGAGCCACCCGGTCCGAATCATGGCCTGGCGAACCATCCGCCGGCCAATCACGGGCCCCGCACCAGGCGGCCGTCGCCTCGGCACCCGTCGCCGCGGCAGGGCCGCAGCAAGTCCCCGGGGTCGATCCCCTCCAGCCCGCCGCCGGCCGGCGCCGCCGACCTCGGCACGCCGCCGCGGACCGGTGACCTGAACGCGCCGCCCCGGGCCGGATCCGGCGGCCGGGTGCCCGCCGACCGGGCCCGGAACCGGGCCGTCGACCGCCACTGGAGCACATCGCCCAGCAGGTCGATGGCGGCGCGGCCGGCCACCAGACCGTTCGTGCGGGTGCGCGGCCGGCACGCCGCCATGTCCCGCCGGCAGCGGTGGGAACGCAGCTATGTGCGCACCCTCGTCCTGTGCGACCTGTTCGCCGGCGTGGCGGCCGGCGCGGCCACCTTCGGGCTGCGGTTCGGCGACGAGGTGACCTCGTACAACCGCTGGTATCTGCTGCTCTCCGCGCTGCTGCCGATGGTGTTGCTGCTGGTGCTGGCGGTGAGCCGGGCGTACGAGCGACGGTATCTGTTCGTCGGCACGGACGAATACCAGCGCGTGCTCCGGGGCGGGATCGGGCTGATCGGCGGCGCGGCGATGTTCTCCTACGCGCTGGATCTCGACCTCGCCAGGTCGTACGTGCTGGTGGCGTTGCCGACCGCGATAGTCACGGCCGGTGTGCTGCGGTTTGCTCTGCGCAAGCAGCTGCACCGGTCCCGCAGCCGCGGCGAGCGCCTGCGCCGGGTCATCGTCGTTGGACATGAGCTGAGCGTCATCGGCATCACCCGGCAGCTGCGCCGCGAGCGGTACCACGGCCTGGAGGTGGTCGGCTGCTGCTTGCCGCCGCAGCACGACGGCGCGGTGGACCTGCCCGTCTACGGCACCTTCGACGATGTGGCCACCGCGGTCGACGCCGCCGACGCGGACACCGTCGTGGTGCTGAGCTGTCCCGAGCTCGACGGGGTGGTGCTGCGCCGGCTGGCCTGGCGGCTGGAGCGCGACGAGGTCGACCTGGTGGTGGCCAGCGCGCTGATCGACGTGGCCGGCGCGCGGACCACGATCCGGCCGTTCGACGGCCTGCCCATGCTGCACGTCGAGCACCCGCGGCTGCACGGCGGCATCCGGCTGGTGAAGGAACTGGTCGACCGGCTGGGCGCGCTGCTGCTGCTGATGCTCTTCGGCCCAGTGCTGCTGGGGGTCGCACTGTGCGTCCGGATCACCAGTCGCGGACCGGTACTCTTTCGTCAGGTTCGCGTCGGCCGGGACGGCGGCGAGTTCCGGATCTTCAAGTTCCGCAGTATGTATGTCGACGCCGAGGCACGGCTGGCCGAGCTGAGGCACCTCAACGAGCACGACGGTGTGCTCTTCAAAATCCGCGACGACCCGCGGGTCACCCCGGTCGGCCGGTGGTTGCGCAGGTTCTCGCTGGATGAGCTGCCGCAGCTGCTGAACGTGCTGGGTGGGCAGATGTCGCTGGTCGGACCGCGGCCGCCGCTGCCGCAGGAGGTGGCCGCCTACGCCGACGACGTACGCCGGCGATTGGCGGTCAAACCAGGCATGACGGGCCTCTGGCAGGTTTCCGGACGATCGGATCTGTCCTGGGAGGAGGCGGTCAGGCTGGACCTTCGCTATGTGGAGAACTGGTCGCTCAGTTTGGACCTGGTGATCCTCTTGCGGACGATGACGGCCGTGGTGCGCTCGTCGGGAGCGTACTGATCGCCACCGCCGCCTGGCCCTTCGGACGGCGTGGAGAACCCGGACCCCGTCGGGGCTCGATTGTGAGAGGGAGCAGCAGATGAGCGAGACGTCGACGTCGGCGCGCATCAACGGGCCGCGCGACTCCGCTGAGAGTGGCACCCCGCCGGTCATCGACGCGGCGTTCGCCCGCTGGCTCGCCGACCGCGCCGGGCAGGTGCTGCTCCAGGTGCGTGCGGACATGGGGTACGCGGACGGCAAGGCCCTCAAGGCGGCCGGCGACAAGGCGGCCCACCACCTGCTGCGGTCCGAGCTGGCCCGGTGGCGACCCGCGGACGCGGTGCTGTCGGAGGAGGACGACCACGCCCGTGACGCCTGGAGCGAGGGCGAGCGGACCACCTCCCGGCCGGACCGCCTGGGCGCCGCACGGGTCTGGATCATCGACCCGCTGGACGGCACCCGCGAGTTCTCCGAGGAGGGCCGCACCGACTGGGCCGTCCACGTGGCGCTGTGGACGGCCGACTGCTCGAGCCCCAGCTGCCTGGCCGCCGGTGCGGTGGCGATGCCCGCGCAGCACCGCACGATCGCCACGGACCACCCGCCCGCGTACCCTCCGCTGCCCCTGTCGGCCGCCACCGGCGGCCCGATCCGGATCGCCGCGAGCCGCACCCGCCCGCCCGCCTTCGTGACCGCGCTGGCCGACGACATCGGGGCCGAGCTCGTGCCGATGGGATCGGCCGGGGTGAAGATCGCCGCGGTGATCAACGGTGACGCCGACGCCTACGTGCACGCCGGTGGGCAATACGAGTGGGACAGCGCCGCCCCGGTCGCTGTGGCGGCTGCCACGGGCCTGCACGCTTCCCGAATCGACGGGTCTGCGCTGAAATACAACGAGGCGGATCCCAAGTTGCCCGACCTTGTGGTGTGCCGCAAGGATCTGGCACCGAGGCTGCTCGCGGCGTTGCAGCGCCACCTCTAGTAAGAAAGACATCCCCACATGAGTCAGCAGAAGACCTACCGCGTCTCACATCTCGAGGCCCTCGAGGCGGAGAGCATCTTCGTGATGCGCGAGGTGATGGCCGAGTTCGAGCGACCGGTGCTGTTGTTCAGCGGCGGCAAGGACTCGATCGTCATGCTGCATCTGGCGCAGAAGGCGTTCCACCCCGGCAAGATCCCGTTCCCGGTGATGCACGTCGACACCGGGCACAACTTCCCGGAGGTTCTCGAGTACCGGGACACCAGGGTCGCCGCGCTGGGGCTCAGCCTGGTGGTGGCCAGCGTCCAGGAGGCGATCGACACCGGCATGGTGCGCGAGCTGCCGGACGGCACGCGCAACCGGATCCAGACGCCGGTGCTGCTGGCCGCGGTGGAGAAATACCGGTTCGACGCGCTCTTCGGCGGCGCCCGCCGCGACGAGGAGAAGGCGCGGGCCAAGGAGCGGATGTTCAGCTTCCGCGACGAGTTCGGCCAGTGGGACCCGAAAAACCAGCGTCCCGAGCTGTGGTCGCTCTACAACGGCAAGCACCACCCGGGTGAGTCGATCCGGGTCTTCCCGCTCTCCAACTGGACCGAGCTGGATGTCTGGCACTACATCGCCAAGGAGCGGATCCCGCTGCCCGACATCTACTACGCGCACGAGCGCGAGGTGATCGAGCGCGGCGGCATGCTCTACGCGGTCAACGAGTTCTTCAAGCCGAGACAGGGCGAGACCTCCCAGGTGCTGCGGGTGCGCTACCGCACCGTCGGTGACGCGTCGCAGACCGCCGCGGTGCGGTCCGAGGCCGACACGGTCGACAAGGTGATCGAGGAGGTCGCGGCGACCCGGATCACCGAGCGCGGCGCCACCCGCGGCGACGACAAGGTCAGCGAGGCCGCGATGGAAGACCGCAAGCGAGAGGGTTACTTCTGATGTCCCAGGCCATTCTCGAGCCGTCCGGTCTCGAGCCGTCCGATGTCGCGCCCCGGGGCATGGATCTGCTGCGGTTCGCCACGGCGGGCAGCGTCGACGACGGCAAGTCGACGCTGATCGGCCGGCTGCTCTTCGACACCAAGACGATCTTCGAGGACCAGCTCGAGTCGGTCGAGCTGGCGAGCGCGTCCCGCGGTGACGAGTACACGAACCTGGCGCTGCTCACCGACGGCCTGCGCGCCGAGCGGGAGCAGGGCATCACGATCGACGTGGCGTACCGCTACTTCGCGACGCCGCGGCGCAAGTTCATCATCGCGGACACGCCGGGGCACATCCAGTACACGCGCAACATGGTGACCGGTGCTTCGACGGCGGACCTCGCGCTGATCCTGGTGGATGCGCGCAAGGGCCTGGTCGAGCAGTCGCGGCGGCACGCGTTCCTCACCTCGTTGCTGCGGGTGCCGCACCTGGTGCTCTGCGTGAACAAGATGGACCTGGTCGACTGGGACCAGGAGGTCTACGAGCGGATCGCCGACGAGTTCACCTCGTTCGCGGCGAAGCTGGACGCGCCCGACCTCACGGTCATCCCGATCTCGGCGCTGAACGGCGACAACATCGCCTCGCGCTCGGACAACAGCCCGTGGTACGAGGGCCCGTCCCTGCTGCACCACCTCGAGCACGTGCACATCGCCTCCGACCGCAACCTGGTCGACGTGCGCTTCCCCGTGCAGTTCGTGATCCGCCCGCAGTCCACCACGGTCACCGACTACCGCGGCTACGCCGGTCAGGTGGCCTCCGGCGTGCTCAAGCCGGGCGACGACGTGATGGTGCTGCCGTCCGGGCTGACCAGCCGGATCGAGAGCATCGACACCGCCGCCGGCCCGGTGCAGGAGGCGTTCCCGCCGATGTCCGTGACGGTCCGGCTCTCGGACGAGATCGACATCTCGCGCGGCGACATGATCTGCCGGCCGCACAACGCGCCGGCCGTCGCCCAGGACGTCGAGGCGATGATCTGCTGGATGGACGAGACGGCGCCGCTGCGGGTGCGGGGCAAGTACACGATCAAGCACACCACCCGGACGGCGCGGGCGGTCGTCCGCGGCCTGCAGTACCGCATGGACGTGAACACCCTGCACCGCGACGAGACCGCCGACGAGCTGAACCTCAACGAGATCGGCCGGGTGACGCTGCGGACCACGGCGCCGCTCCTGGCCGACGAGTACCGGCGCAACCGCACGACCGGCGGCTTCATCCTGATCGACGAGGCCACCAACCGCACGG
>NZ_JBFAZH010000227.1:0-8414 GCF_040681735.1 Actinoplanes sp. NPDC051633
GGCTGACCGTCGCCGCTTACCAGTTCGGAGCGCTCGCCGCCGCCGCCGCGGGTCTGATGGCGCTGAACCAGCTGATGATCGCTGAGACGACGGCATCGATCGCCTGGGCCGGCGCGGCCCTGGTGACCGTCGCGGGCATCATCCTGGCCGGCGCACTGCTGTCCCGCGTGACGATTGCCGGCGAGATCGCCGCCGGCCTGTTCGTGGCCGCGCTGGCACTCGCCTCCGGCCGTGTGGCCTACGTGCACTCGGCGGTCCTGATGGCCGCCGCCGTCGCGCTGATCGCCGCCGCGGCGGCGGTTGGTGGTGGCGCGGCGGGGGTTCGTGGCTGGGGAGCGCGTATCGGTGCGCTGGCTTCGCTGGGTGCTGCTCTGCTGGTGCTCGGGGCTCGTGGCGTGGACGGCCCGGACTGGCAGCTGCCGGTGGGGATCCTCCTGCTGACCGCGGGGGCGTTCGGGGTCCTGCGGATGCGCGAGGTGCCGGCCGTCGGGGTCACGCTCGCCGTGCTCACCGCGCCGGCCGGCTTCGGCTGGGTGTGGTGGTCGGCGCCGATCGCGTATCTGCTTGTCGCGGCCGTCGTGCTGGCGCTGGTGGTGCGATCGGTGGTCAAGCCGTGGGTGGCTCTGGCGGCGGTGGTGCCCGCCGGCCTGGCGGTGGTGATCGCGGCGCCTTCGGCCGCGGTGGGCGCGGCGACGCTGGGCGGTGTCGTCGCGCTCGGTGTCGCCACGGCGATCGCGGCCTGGGGTACGAACCGCCGCGCTGATGTCGGCGGCCTGTCGCTCACCGTGGCGCTGCTCGCCGCGCCGGGCGCCGCCGCGTGGGCGATCGCCGCCGACGGGTGGCAGGCGCGGACCGGGCTGGCGGTCATCGGACTCGTCGTGGGGGTGGTGCATCGGATCCCGCGGGCGTATCGGGGGTTCGTGGTCGCCGGTGCGCTGCCCCTGCTGGCGACGGCGCCACTGTGGGCCTGGCTCAACGACGAGCCGGCGCAGATCTACGCGGCCGTGGCGCTCCTGTTGCTCGCCACGATCGCAGATCGCGTCGCCTTGATCGCCGCCGTGCCTCTGGGCATCGCCGCGATGGGAGAACTGGCACCCGGCGTGGGAGGGACGCTGATCAGCACGGCGACGGGCGCACCGGCGGGGCGCACCGACTGGGCCGACGTGACCGCGGTGTTGTTGCTGACGGCGGCCGCCGTGGTAGCGGCCCGGACGTGGCGAAGCGCCAACCCGGCCTCGGTCAAGCGCGGAGGCGCCGGCCGCCGGTTCGGCTGGGTGGCGGCGCCGGGTCTCGTACTCGTCGCACCCATGATCGCGGCCGCGGCGCATGCGGCCCGGCCGTGGGTGGCGGCGACCGCGCTCGCCGCCGGCCTCCTCGGCCTGCTCGGCGCGGCGCTCAGCGACCGCCCGCGCGTCGTCGCGGCGGCCGGCCTCCTCATCGCCAGGGCCGGGCTGGCGGGCCTGCTCACGACATACACGGCGACGATGTTCGGGTTCGGCGCGGTTCTGGTGGCGGGTGTGGTGGCCGGGCTCGCCGGGCGCACACTGCCGGCCCGTCTCATCGGCTGGCCGGTCGCGGCGATCGCCGGGGTGGCGTTCGCGGTGACGGCGTCCCGCGCGGCCGGTCAGCCGCTACGCGTGACGGCCCTGGTGGTGCTGGGCGTTGCCGCGATCGCGCTGGTCACCGGCACCCTTCTGGGCCGGCCGGAAGGCCGTGTCCTGCAGGCGGCGGCGCACGGTGCGGCGGTGGTCGCGCTGCTGCTCACGGCGGGCTCAGCCGGGTACGCCGCCGCGGTGTGCACGCTGTGGGGCATCGCCCTCGGGCTGCGGGCGCTGTGGCCCGGTGAGCGACGGCCCGGTGAGCGACGGCCCGGTGAGCGACGGCCCGGTGCGCGGCGGCCGTTCCTCGCCGCCGCTGCGGTCGCCGAGCTCGGCGCGTGGTGGCTGTTGCTCAGTGCGCAGCAGATCGCCGTGCTGGAGGCGTACACGATCCCGGCCGCCGCGGTCGCGCTGTTCGTGGGGTGGCTGGCCCTGCGGTCGAAGCCCGGGCTGTCGAGCTGGCTGTCATTCGGACCGGCGCTGGCCGCCGCCCTGCTGCCGACGCTGGCATCGGTGCTCGTCGACGAGGGGCAGCCACTGCGGCGGCTGCTGCTCGGAGCCGGCGCGCTGGTGGTCGTGCTGGCCGGATCGCGGGCCCGGCTGCAGGCGCCGGTGGTCACCGGCGGCGCGGTCCTCGCGCTGGTGGCGTTGCACGAGCTGGTGCTGGTCTGGGACCTGCTGCCGCGCTGGATCCCCCTGGCGGCGGCCGGCCTGCTACTGGTCGGCTTGGCGATGACCTTGGAACGCCGCCGCCGCGACCTCTCCCGCATGCGCGCCGCCCTGACCCGCATGACCTGACCGGATGACCTGACACGGGCTCGCGTAAGAATGGGCCTCCGCCGCGCATTACCTGGTGACGGACAACCCTGAGAGGGCCTGAGCCAGTGACCGAACCCGACACGACCACGCAGTTCACCTCGCTCTACGAGCGACATCATCGGCAGGTCTACGGGTACGCGGTGACCCGCGCCGGGCGCGACCTGGCCGATGAGGTCGTCGCCGAGACCTTTCTCATCGCCTGGCGGCGCTTCGGTGCGCTGCCTCGGCGCGAGCCGCTGCCGTGGCTGCTCGGCACCGCCCGCAACGTGGTCCGCGAGCGGTACCGCGCAGAGGAACGCCAGCGCCGCATCGCCGCCGAGATGACCGCCTGGGTCGAGGAGGCCGGCGCCGACGTCGCCGACACGGTCACCGATCGTGCAGCGGTGCTCGCCGCGCTGGCCGGCCTCACCGAGGACGACCGCGAACTGCTCACCCTGACCGCCTGGCACGGGCTCGAGCCGCGGGCCGCCGCCCGGGTGATCGGCTGCACCACCGCGACCTATTTCGTACGCCTGCATCGCGCGCGCCGCCGCCTCACCGAGGCCATGGCCGCCGCCGATCTTCAGAAGGAGCCCATCCGATGAGCCGTGACGTGTTCGACCTGCTGACCGACGCGCGTCCCGCGCGTCTGGAACCGCCCACGACCGACGCCGGCGCGGCGGCCGCGGCGATCGTCGGCCACGCCGTCTCCCGGCCGCGCCGCCGGCTGGCGCTGGTCCTCGGATCCGCCGGAGTGACCGCGGCGGCCGCCGCCACCGCGATCGCGCTGACCGTGACCGGGGCGTCGCCTGCCACGGTGCAGGGGCCATCTCAACAGCCGGCGCCGCAGCCGCTGACCGCCGGCCAGATCCTGCTCGCCGCCGCCGACCGCAGCACGCAGAGCACCCTGGGCGCGGGGCGTTACCTGGTGGTGCGCGAGGAGTCCGGCTCGGTGCTGCCGGTCGACGCGGGTGGTGGCGACACGTACGCGATGCTCGGCAAGACGGAGTACGAGAGCTGGCTGGTGCGATCCGGCCGCGGGGACAGCGTCACCATGTCGCGGAGACTGGGCTGGGTTCCGGCCTCCCCGGCCGACGCGCAGGTGTGGCGCGGTCTCGGCTCGCCGGCCCGGATCAGCGTGCTCAAGCCGACGCCGACGGGCCTGAGGCGGCCCGGCTCGCCGGTGGACACGACGCCGGGGGAGCGGCAGCGGGACGTCTTCAAGGGGTCGGACGTCTACGCGATCGGCCAGGAGAACGCCTCCCTGGCCAATCTGGAGGAGTTGCCGACCGAGCCGGCGGCGTTGCGCCGGAAACTGTTGAGCCTGTACCGGGGTGGCGGCGGTGACCTGCCGACGGACCGCGACGAGTGGCTGCTGACGGTGACCGGCAACGTGGTGGTCGGGTTGCCGGTGAGCGGGGCGGTGCGCGCGGCCGCGTACCGTGTGCTCGCCGATCTTCCCGGTGTGCGGGCCCTGGGCCCGGTCCGGGATCAGCGTGGCCGTGCCGGCGAGGGCGTGGCATTCACCTGGTCGTACCGGGGCGCCGGCAAGGTGGAGGAGCGGCTGATCATCGAGCCGGCGACGGGCCGGGCGCTGAGCCGCGAGACACGGGTGATCGAACCAGGTGGCGCGACGGCCTGGATGCGCCCGGGCGGCCTGTCGACCTATCAGCTGATTCTCGGCGTCGAGACGACCGACGACACCCCGCCGGCCTGACCGGTCACGCCGGGTGCTGGGCCACCAGGGCGGCCAACGCCTCGGCCAAGCGCATCGTCGCCCGGTGCAGCCGCACCGGCTGGTCGGTGCGGGCCGGGTCGGCGGCCGCCTTGTGGTGCGGGATCCGCAGGGTGGCCAGGAAGGACGAGCACACCTGCAGCTCGTCCACGTGGCCCGTGTCGACCGCCAGCTGCATGCCCAGCACCGCGGCCTCGTAGCGCCGCCAGCCCGCGGCGCTCATCCTCTGCACCGCGATGTCGTGCAGGGTGCGGTCGGCGAAACGGTACGTCGTCCCGATGTCCATGGCGCGCCTCCCACATTCACCGTAACCACGGTGAACGCCCGAGTGCCCAGCCGAACAGCGGACTAACTATGACGCACGGGCGATGATCGCCTCCGCGACCCGGTGCAATTCCGCCGGGTCGGGGGAGAAGCCCGCCGCGATGTCCGGGTGCAGTG
This sequence comes from Actinoplanes sp. NPDC051633, assembly GCF_040681735.1. Classification (NCBI taxonomy): domain Bacteria; kingdom Bacillati; phylum Actinomycetota; class Actinomycetes; order Micromonosporales; family Micromonosporaceae; genus Actinoplanes; species Actinoplanes sp. NPDC051633. The sequence goes on from NZ_JBFAZH010000227.1 coordinate 4,573, forward strand.
CCGCCTTCGTACGCTCCAGCAGCATCGTGGTCAGCTCGCCGGCGCTCTGCCCCGCGTACTCGTGCTCGGTCTTGTCGGCGGCCGCCTGCAGCGCCGACGTGAGCTGATCCTCCAGCGGGCCGCGGAGTTTCTCCTCCACGGGAGTGAGGGTCCGTGGGTCGAGGTTGACCTGCGGATCGACCATCGCTGTTGACCTCCGGTGAGTGTGGCGGGCGCGTCGCGGATACCCATCTCCGCCGCGCCCGCAACCAAGAACGCCGGCCCGACGCCCGGGGTTACTGTGCCCGGGTTACTGCCGGCCGCGCTTCAGCTCGAAGAACGTGGTGCTGCGGGCGAGCGGCAGCACCGCGTCCCAGATGGCGAGAGCCTCGTCGAGCGGCGGCACCTCGTCGATGATCGGGCCGTGCACCCCGCGCGGCGCCCCCTCGATCGCCAGCACCGGCGAGCCGATGTCCGGACCGGCCGAGTTGAACGCTTCGTCGTGCGACTCCCTCACGGACGAATCCCAGGACGTGTCCTCGAGGATCGCCTTCGCGTCCGCAACGCCCGCGGCCTCGGCCGAGGCCAGCACGATCTCCTCCGTGAGCGCCGCGCCGGCGTCGTGGGTGCGGGTGCCGAGCTCGGTGTAGAAGGTGCCGATCGTGTCGTCGCGCCGGTCCGCCGCCAGCGCCGCGACCAGCCGCAACGCCTTGGCCGAGGCCTCCATCATCGGGCGGTATTCCTCCGGGGTCTCGCCGCCGTTGAGGATGGACAGGCTGAACGGCCGCCACCGCACCGTCACATCGCGAGAGGGCGCCACGCTGACCAGCCACCGCGACGTGCGCCAGGTGAAGGGGCAGACCGGATCGAAGTAGTAAGTCGCGTCCATGACAGAAGATCCTATGTCGCCCTCGCCGAGGGCAAGGCGGGCAGAGCTAGTTGATCCCGCGGTGGCGCTGGCCGATGCCCAGCTCACCGTAGGGGTAGTCCGAGGCGTGCGGGTCGCTGGCCTCGTCCAGCACCGCCGCCTCGGCCTCGGTGAGGTGCAGGCCCGCGGCCTTGAGGTTGGCGTCCAGCTGCTCGATGGTCCGGGCGCCGAGGATCGTCGAGGTCACGCCGGGACGGTCGGTCACCCAGGCCAGCGCCACCTCGGCCATCGACACGCCGCGGCCCTCGGCCACCCGCTGGACCGCGTCGATCACGTTCCAGGTGCGCTCGGTGCCGCGCCGCTCCCAGGCCTCCATGCCGCGATCCGGGTTGTCGCCCAGCCGGGTGTCGCCGGTCGGGCGCTGGTCGCGCACGTACTTGCCGGACAGCCAGCCGCCGCCCAGGGGGCTCCACGGCAGCAGGCCCAGGCCCGCGTCCTGCGCGGCCGGCACGATCTCCCACTCGATCTCGCGGACCAGCAGGCTGTACTGCGGCTGCAGGCTGACCGGCGCGGCCACGCCCAGCTCGTGCGCGAGGCGGACGGCCTTGGTCAGCTGCCATCCGGTGAAGTTCGAAAATCCGTAGTAGCGGATCTTCCCGGCCCGGACGAACGAGTCGAAGGTGCGCAGCGTCTCCTCGAGCGGGGTCAGCGCGTCCCAGGCGTGCGCCTGGTAGAGGTCGATCGTGCCCAGGCCCAGCCGGGCCAGCGAGGTGTCCAGCGCGCGGGTCAGGTGCCGGGCCGACAGACCGGCGGCGTTGGGCTCCTGCGCGGTGCCGCCGAGCGGGAAGCGGCCCTTGGTGGCCAGCACGATCCGCTCGGTCAGGTCGGCCGGGCGGGAGGCGAACCAGTGGCCGATGATGCGTTCCGACTCGCCGGCCGAGTAGACGTCGGCGGTGTCGACGAACGTGCCGCCGGCCTCGGCGAACCGGTCGAGCTGGGCGTGCGAGACCTTCTCGTCGGACTCGGCGCCGAATGTCATGGTGCCCAGGCAGAGGGTGGAGACGGCGCATCCGCTGCGCCCGAGGGTGCGATATTCCATGACCCCAACGTATGCCCGCCCGCCGCCGAGCGCCGGTACGCGACCAATTCGAGAACGGCCCTTTACGGAGGCGGAACGAAGCATAAGGTCATTGATGATCGTCCACTCCAGGACTTCTCCCGGAAGGAACGGCGACGCGATGCGCATCCCGAAGCTGTCCATGGTGGCCGTCGTCGTGGCGGCGGCCCTGTCCCCACTTCCCGCCGCCGCTCCGGCCGGCGCCGCCGGCTGCAGCACCGACCCCGCCGCCCACCTGAGCACCGTTCCCAGCCCCGAGACCTACCTCGGCTTCCCCCTCGGGATCGGCCAGCAGCGGGTGGTCACCAACGGGGAGATCGGCGGCTACCTGAGCGCCGTGGATCAGTCCTCCGACCGCGTGGTCACCGGCATCGTCGGAACCAGCGTGCTCGGCCAGCCGATGCCCTACGCGGTGGTGTCCAGCGAACAGCAGGCCAGGCAGGGCACGCTCGCCGAGATCGCCGCCGAGATCGACCGCCTGCGGGATCCGCGCCGGATGACCGCCGACCGGGCACAGCGGATCATCGCCAACCGGCCGGCCATCGTCTGGATCGCCGGCAACGTGCACGGCGGCGAGAAGAGCGGCGCCGACGCCGCCCTCAAGACGCTGTACGAGCTGGCCGCCGGCCTGTCCTGCGACGTACAACGGCGCAACCAGAACCTGATCACCGTGATCATGCCGACGCAGAACCCGGACGGCCGCGACGCCAGCCGGCGGCAGAACGAGTTCGGCTTCGACCTCAACCGCGACTGGTTCGCGCGCACCCAGCCGGAGACCGACAGCAAGCTCGAGATGCTGCGGCAGTACCCGCCGCAGGTCTTCATCGACGCCCACGAGATGGGCGGGCGGCAGTACTTCTTCCCGCCGAACGCCGACCCGATCCACCATGAGATCGCCGCCGAGCCGGTCGACTGGATCAACCGGATCGGCGAGGCGAACAAGGCCGGCTTCGGCTACAACGGCGCCTGCACCGGCACCGTCACCGTCGAGTGCTACTTCAACTACGACGTCTACGACCTGTTCTACATGGGCTACGGCGACACCGTCCCGGCCGCCGGGTTCGGCGCGGCCGGCATGACCTACGAGAAGGGCAGCGCGTCGGCCGTCCAGGACCGGGTGCAGCAGCAGCTCAACACCCAGTGGGCGACGCTGGGCTGGGCCTCGGCCAACAAGCGTGAGGTGCTGCGCGGCTACTACAAGATCTGGAAGGACGCGCTCGCCCAGGGACGGGCCGGTGCGCTGGAGCCCAACGAGGTGGTCCAGCCGACCAACGAGGTCCAGTTCCCGGTGCCGGACATCAAGATCAGGTCGTACTTCCTGATGCCGGGCCGCCAGCTCGGCGACGTGCGCCGGCTGGTTGAGCGGCTGCGCCGGATGGACGTCGAGGTGTACGAGGTGCGCAAGCCGATCACGGTACGCGATGCCCGGATCTTCGGCGGCCGCAGCGCCAGCGAGGTGACCGTGCCCCGGGGCGCGTACTGGATCCCGATGGCGCAGCCGCAGAAGCACTGGATCCAGGCGACGCTGGGCGAGGACCCGTACGTGCCGTTCCCGTACTTCTACGACGTGTCCTCGTGGAGCAACCCGCTGCTGATGGGCATCGACACGATCTACACCGGCGACCCGGTGAAGCCGCGCGCCGACGCGGTCCGGCGGATCGAGGGCGGCAAGGCGGGGGCGGCGCCGCGCACCGGCTCGTACGCGTACCCGCAGGACTCCGCCTCCGCCGCCGAGCTGACCTTCCGCCTCCTCGCCCAGGGTGTGCAGGCGGTCCGCGACGGCGGCCTGGTCCGCGTGCCGGCGGCCGCCGTCACCCCGGCCGTCAACCAGCTCGCCCGGTCGCTCGGCGTCACCCTGACCCCGAGCCGGCGCGGCGC
>NZ_JBFAZH010000228.1:0-8408 GCF_040681735.1 Actinoplanes sp. NPDC051633
CCTACATCGCGGTGAAGTTGGTGCTCGCGATGGTCATCGGGTTCGTGTCGGTGGCCGTGGCGATGACGGTGGGCGCGGTGTCCGGGGCGAAGCTGCCGGTCCACGCGTGGATCGAGTGCGGGCTGCTGGCCTGGGTGTGCGCGCTGGTGTTCGCCGCGTTCGGCCTGTTCATGGGCTATCTGCTGCCGAGCGAGAACGTCATGCAGATCCTCGGCCCAGTCTTGGCCGTGCTGTCGTTCGCCGGTGGGCTGTTCGTGCCGGTGGACCAGCTGGGGCACACGTTCGCGACGATCGCGAAGTTCACCCCGGTGTACGGCGTCGGCGAGATCGCCCGGTATCCCCTGGTGCACGACGGGAACCTGTGGGTCGCGGTCGCGAACGTGGTGGCGTGGACGGCGTTGTTCGCGGCCGGGGCGATGTGGCGGTTCCGCCGCGACACCGCGCGGGTCTGAGCGCGGGTAACTTCAGCGGCATGCGCGGGTTCCGGCACGGGTGGATCTTCGCCGCCATCTGGCTGTTCTATCTGAACGAGAACCTGACCGCGCTGCTGCGGCGGCCCAACGACTGGCAGCGCGACCTGGGCATGGTCGCGCTCGTCGGTTTCGCGGGGGCCTACCTGCTGGCGGTCGCCGTGCTGCGGCAGATCCGGATGGGCCGGCATGTCGAGCTGTGGCCGTCGAAGCGGGACGGGCGGCCGGTCGGGCGGCCGGTCGGGCGGCTGGTCCGGCGGCTGGTCCGGCGGCTGGTCCGGCGGCCGCCGATGTGGGCGCTGCTGACGCTCATGCTGGTGCTGTTCGCGGCGCAGGTGCCGGGCGCCGGGTTCCACGCGCTGCCCTGCATCACCTACATCTCGGCCACCGCGATGGCCGGCCTTCCGGTGGCGATCGGGGCACCCGTCGCGGGCGCGCTGGTGGTCGGCGCCGAGCTGCTGTCGCGGCTGGTGCCGGGCTGGGAGGACAACGGGTACGGCCTGGCCGCGCTGCTCGGGGGCGCGGCCAGCTACGGCATCCGGCTGGCCGGCGAGCGGCAACTGCGGCTGGCCGCCACCCAGGAGGAACTCGCCCAGCTGGCCGTGCAGAACGAACGCGCCCGCATCGCCGCCGAACTGCACGACATCCTCGGCCACTCGCTGACCGTCGTGACGGTCAAGGCGGAGCTGGCGCAGCGGCTGCTCGACGTCGACCTGGAGCGGGCCCGCAAGGAGCTCGCCGACCTGGAGGGGCTGGCCCGCGACGCCCTGGCCGACGTGCGGGCGACCGCGCTCGGGGTCCGCGGCATCTCGCTGCCGGGGGAGATCGCCGCCGCCCGGGAGGCCCTGGCCGCGGCGAACGTGGAGGCGGACCTGCCGGGCGCGGCCGACGAGGTGCCCACCCGGGTGCGGGAGTTGTTCGCCTGGACCATCCGGGAGGCGGTCACCAACATCGTCCGCCACGCGCACGCCCGGCGCGCGGAGGTCCGGCTCGCCCCCGGCAGCGTGGAGATCGTCGACGACGGCGTCGGCGAGTCGGTGACCAGCGCCGACGGGCAGGGCCTGGAAGGCCTGCGGCGCCGTGCGGAGGAGATGGGCGGCACCCTCACGGTGGGTGCCCGCGAGGACAGACCGGGATTCCGGGTACGCGTGGAGGTGCCGACATGAGCAGAGCTGCTTCCCCGCACTGCGAGGTGAACCCGTGATCCGTCTGCTGCTCGCCGACGACCAGGCCCTCGTGCGCGGTGCGATGGCCGCGCTGCTGGACATGGAACCCGACCTCAAGGTGGTCGCCGAGGTGGGCCGCGGCGACGAGGTGGTCGACGCCGTGAAGGCCAACGGGGTCGACGTGGCGCTGCTCGACGTGGAGATGCCCGGCATGGACGGCGTGGCCGCGGCCCGGGCGGTGAAGGCGGCCGCTCCCGGGTGCCGGATCCTGATGGTCACCACGTTCGGCCGGGCGGGGTATCTGCGGCAGGCGATGGCGGCCGGGGCCGGTGGGTTCATCGTGAAGGACACGCCGGCCCGGCAGCTCGCCGACGCGGTCCGGCGCGTACACCAGGGGTTGCGCGTGGTCGACCCCGCGCTCGCCGCGCAGTCCCTCGCTCAGGGTGACTCGCCGCTGACCGACCGGGAAGCCGACGTGCTGCGGTCGGCACGGGACGGCGGGACGGTCGCCGACATCGCCCGTGACCTGCACCTGTCCGAGGGCACGGTGCGCAATCACCTGTCCTCGGCGATCGGCAAGACCGGCGCGCGGACCCGGGCCGAGGCCGTCCGCCTGGCGGTCGACAACGGCTGGCTGCTCGCCTAAGCCTTTTTCCCGGCGAGTTTGAGTGCAACCAACCGGCAACCGTCCGTAACCGCAGACTGCACCCTGCGCCCATAAAAGTTCCTCCCGTCAGCCGGAAAGCGGCGACGACCACGAGGGGGAACGAACCATGAGCGCAGCGACCGTCAAGGCAGCGGCCGGCAACACCGTCACCGCCGAGCAGGAGATCCTGATCCGCGACAACATGGCCCTGGTCGGCCACATGGTCCGCGAGATGCTGTTCAAGGTTCCGGCCCACGTGCACCGCGACGACCTCGCCTCGGCCGGGTACGCCGCGCTGGTCACCGCCGCGCAGGGTTTCGACCCGCAGCGGGGCATCCCGTTCGGCCGGTTCGCCGCCATGCGGGTGCGCGGCGCCCTGCTCGACGAGCTGCGGTCGATGGACTGGGCCACCCGCTCGGTCCGGGCCCGGGCCCGCCGCGCCGACACCGCCCGCCAGGAGCTGACCGCGAAGCTGGGCCGCACGCCCACCACCGAGGAGCTGGCCGAGCTGCTCGGCGTCGGGGTCAGCGAGGTGGCCGGCGTCGACGACGACGTGCAGCGCGCCGCCGTGCTGTCACTGCAGGGCTTCGCCGCCGGCACCGCCGAGGACATGGTCACCGACGTGTCGCTGAACCCGGAGGAGATGCTGCTGCACCGCGAGCGCATCGGCTACCTGCACGACGCCGTCTCGGTGCTGCCGGAGCGGCTGCGGTTCGTCGTCGAGGCGTCGTTCCTGCAGGAGCGGCCGCTGTCGGAGGTCGCCGCCGAGCTGGGCGTGACCGAGTCGCGGGTGTCGCAGCTGCGCACCGAGGCGCTCGCGCTGCTCAAGGACGGCCTGACCACGCACATGGAGCAGCAGCACAACGAGTCCGCCAAGAACGACGGCTGCGTGGCCCGCCGCCGTGCCGCGTACGCCGCGCAGATCGCCACCCGCAGCACGATGGCGAGCCGCCTCGCGGTCACCGACGTGCAGGGCGCCCGGGTCGCCGACCGCTACGCGGCCTGAATCGCCAGGAACCGCTCGATCGCCTCGACCACCAGTGCGTGGTCGTCGGCCTGCGGCAGCCCGGAGACGGTCACCACGCCGACCACGCCCACCTGCGGGACCCGCACCGGGAACGCACCGCCGTGGGCGGCGTACCGCGCCGGATCCACCCCCATCCCGGCGTCCAGCACCCTGCCCTGCGCGGCCAGCCGCCGCCCGACCAGGTACGACGACGCGCCGTAGCGTTCGACGACGCGGACCTTGCGGCGGATCCACTCGTCGTTGTCGGCAACGCTGCCCGGCAGCGCGGCGTGGAACATCTGCTGACGGCCGCGGCGGATGTCCACCGCGACGGGCAGCTCCCGCCCGGTCGCCGTCTCCACCAGCAGCCGGCCCAGCGCCCACGCGTCCGGGTGGTCGAACCGGTCGAAGGTCAGCCGGCGCTCGTGCTCCTCCAGCGTGGCGATCAATTCCTGCAGCTCGTCGCTCATGCCGATCATTCTCGCCGGTCCGCGGCCCGCTAGGGTCAGCCCGTGCGCCTGGCGACCTTCAATCTTCTGCACGGCCGGTCCCTGTCCGACGGCGAGGTGCACGCCGAGCGTGTCGCCGCGTCGGTCGCCGACCTGGACGCCGACATCCTCGCCCTGCAGGAGGTCGACCGGGCGCAGCCACGCAGCAAGCACCTGGATCTGACCGCGATCGCGGCCGAGGCGCTCGGGGCGCCGACGCACCGGTTCGCCGCCGCGGTGGTCGGCACGCCGGGGGAGACCTGGCAGCCGTGGCGCTCCGACGACGACAACGAGCATCCGCTCTACGGCATCGCGCTGGTCAGCCGGTGGCCGGTGCGTCAGTGGCAGGTGACCCAGCTGCCGGCCGCCCTGGTGCGCTCACCGGTCTACGTCCCCGACCGCGGGTTCATCATGCTCAAGGACGAGCCGCGGGTGCTGATCGCCGCCGTGATCGACAGCCCGGCCGGGCCGGTCACCGTCGCCTCCACCCACCTGTCGTTCGTGCCGGGCTGGAATGTGCGGCAGCTGCGGGCCGCGGTCCGGGCGTTGCGGGCGTTGCCGGCGCCGCGCGTGCTGCTGGGTGACCTGAACATGCCGTCCGGGCCGGTGCGCGCGTTCACGGGGTGGCGGCCGCTGGCCCGGTTGCCCACGTACCCGAGCACGGCGCCCCGGGCGCAGCTGGATCACGTGCTGGCCGACCCGCGGGGCCGGCGCGCCCTCGGCGAGGTCGTCGAGGTGCGCACTCCCCGGGCCGGCATCTCCGACCACCGCCCGCTGGTGGTGCACATCCGGCAGCCGGGGCTGTAGGGGTCCTGCTTTACAGCGTCTTGCGGAAGACGTACTACAGGCCGTCGATCGCGTCCCACTGCTCGCCGACCTTGCGGAAGCCGAACTTGGCGATGGTGGCCAGCGACGCCACGTTGTCCGGCCGGATGCTGGCCCGCACCGCGCGCACCCGCGGATCCGCCGCCACGCGCTCGAGCAGCGCCGCCACGATCGCCGTGGCGTAACCGCGGCGCCGGAACGCCGGGTCGACCGTGTACGCGATCTCGACGGTCGCGTCCTCGTCGGGCGGGCCGTGGAACCCGCCGTGCCCGACCACCCGGCCGGTGCCGGCGTCCAGCACCGCCCGGGCGATCCACTCGGCGGCCGCCGGATCCTGCCCGATGTCGTCGAGGCGGATCCGCCACAGCCAGTCCTCGCCGAGCAGGAACGGGGACAGCTCCGCACCGGCCGCCGCACCGGCCGCGGCCAGGTCGCCGTCGATCAGGGCGGTGAGCGCCGCCGGTGGTAGCTGGACGAAACGGATTTTCGGCACCTGCGGATGATCACATGAGTTCATGGCGTACGCCACAGATCAGTTGTCCACAACTGAATTGCGCACTACCCTTCGGGTGATGGCTGCCGACACCACCGGACTCGAGCGCATGGTCTGCTTCGACCTCTACGCCGCCTCCCGCGCCATGACCGGCCTCTACCGGCCGGCCCTCGACGAGCTCGGCCTCACCTACCCGCAGTACGTCGCCATGACCGTGGTCTGGCACCGCGAACGCATCACCGTGCGTGACCTCGGCCGCGCCCTGCACCTCGACAGCGGAACCCTCTCACCCCTGCTCAAACGCCTCGAAACACAAGGACTCGTGATGCGCTCCCGCGGCACCCACGACGAGCGCACCGTCTGGATCCAGGCCACCGACCAGGGTTTGCAGCTACGCAACCGGGTAGCAGACCTACCGCAGAGGCTGGCCTGCGCCGTCGACCTGACGATCGACGAGTTCACCCAACTGCACCACCTGCTGAGCCGCATCCGCGCCTCGGCGGACGTCAACACCCTGTGAAAGGGGCACCATCCATGCAGGTCCTCTACACGGCCTCCGCGACCGCCACCGGCGACGGCCGCAACGGCCACGTCCGCTCCGCCGACGGCGTCCTCGACTTCGACCTCGCCGTCCCCAAGGAGATGGGCGGCCCCGGCGGGGAGCTGCCGAACCCCGAGGAGCTGTTCGCCGCCGGATACGCCGCGTGCTTCCACGGCGCGCTCAAGGCCGTGGCCCGCAGCAAGAAGATCACCCTCACCGACACGGCGATCACCGTCGACGTCGGCATCGGCCCCGACGGCCACGGCGGCTTCCAGCTCACCGCCGGCATCGAGGCCGAGCTGCCCAGCGTCAGCCCCGAGGAAGGCCGCGAGCTGCTGGACGCGGCCCACCAGGTGTGCCCCTACTCGAACGCGACCCGCGGAAACATCGACGTCAACCTGAGTCTCGCCTGACCCGGAAGGGAACCGACATGCCATTCGTCACCCACGACGACGTCGACATCTACTACGAGGACACCGCCGGCACCGGCGCCCCGGTCGTGCTCATCCACGGCTGGCCCCTGTCCGGCCGCTCCTGGGAGGCCCAGGTCCCGGCCCTGGTGGCCGACGGACACCGCGTCATCACCTACGACCGGCGCGGCTTCGGCAACAGCAGCCAGGTGTGGACCGGCTACGACTACGACACCTTCGCCGCCGACCTCGACGCGCTGCTGCGCCACCTCGACCTGCGCGACGTCACCCTCGTCGGGTTCTCCATGGGTGGCGGCGAGGTGGCCCGCTACCTCGGCACGTACGGCACCGACCGGGTCCGCAAGGCCGTCTTCGCCGCCGCCGTCCCGCCGTACCTCTACAAGAGCGACGACAACCCCGACGGCGGCCTCGACGACGCCACCATCAAGGGCTTCCAGCAGGGCATCGTCACCGACCGCATCGCCTTCCTGGACGGCTTCACCGAGAACTTCTTCAAGGCCGGCCGCAAGCAGAAGGTCAGCGACGCGCAGGTCACCTATGCGCGCTCCATCGCCTACGCCGCCAGCCCCAAGGGAACCCTCGACTGCGTCACCGCCTTCGGCGAGACCGACTTCCGCGGCGACCTCGCCAAGATCGACATCCCGGTGCTGGTCATCCACGGCGACAGCGACGCCATCGTCCCGTTCGAGGTCAGCGGCAGGCGCACCGCCGAGACCATCCCCGGCGCCCAGCTGGTCGTCATCGAGGACGGACCGCACGGCATCAACGCCAGCCACCCCGCCGAGTTCAACGAGGCCCTGCTCGCCTTCCTCAACAACTAGATCAAGCCGTTGAGCGCGCGGTTGGTGCGGTTCGACCGCACCGCCGCGCGCTGCTGCGCCGAGGTCACCTCGATGTAGTTCTGCGACGTCGTCAACGACCCGTGCCCCAGCAGCCGCATGATCTCCGACGCGTTCGCCCCGTCCTCCGCCAGCCGAGTCGCGAACGTGTGCCGCAACGCGTGCAACTGCGCACCCCGCGGCACCCGGTCACCGACGCCCGCCCGCCGGTAACACGACGACACCAGATACTGCAGCCCACCGCGCCGCAACGGCTCCCCACGCCGATCCACCAGCAGCGTGTCCGTACCCCGCCCCACCCGCAGCCGCCGGCTGTCCAGATACGCCTGCACCACCGCGTCCAGCCCCGGCTCGATCGGCACCGACCGCGGCCGCCCACCCTTGCCCGCCACCTCGACCCGCCGCTCACCCGGACGCCCGACGAACGAACCCGTCCGCAGACCCAGCATCTCCGACAGCCGCAGCCCCGCGCACAACCCCAGAGCCAGCACCAGCAGATCCCGCTCCGGCCACGGATCCCGCTGCCGCTCATCGGCCACCGCCACCGCACTGAGCAACTGCTCCGGGGTGTCCTCACCCCGCAACGGCTTGGGGGAGTGCGCCGCCACCCGCGGCTTGTCCACCGCCGACATCGGATTGCCCGCCACGATCCCCTCGGTCACCAGGAACGTGAAGAACGAATTCCACGTCGACCAGGCCCGATACACGCTCGCCGGAGCGCGGTCCCGAGCGAACCGCGCGAACGCCGCCCGCAACGAGCGAGGGGAGAGGTCCTCGGCATCGGCCATCAAACCCAAGATCAAGGACAGATCCCTGCGGTACGCCTGCAGCGTGTGCACCGACGGCTTCCGCACCGCCCGCGCCGCCAGAAACTCCTCCACCAGCTCCGCAGCACCCATGCCTTGATTATGCCTTTCTGCGGCCTTTATGACTAGAACAGACGTGCGATCTCCGTCAACCGCCGCTCGATGAACCGCCGCTCCGCGCCATCGTCGGTCAACTCCCGCGCCCGCCGATACGCCACCCGGGCCTCCTCGACCCGCCCCAACCGGCGCAACAACTCCGCCCGCGTCGAATGCAGATACCGGAAGTCGTCCAGACCCAGCCCGTCGACGATCCGCAGACCCGCCGCCGGCCCCTCGACCTCCGCGACCGCGATGGCCCGATTCAACTCGACCACCGGCGACGCGGTCAGCCGGCCCAACTCGGCGTACAACGCGGCGATCTGCGCCCAATCACACGGCGACTCGGCATGCAACGACGCGATCGCCGCCTGCAGCACATACGGCCCCCGTCCACCCACCGCGATCGCCCGATCCAGCTCCGCGCGCCCTCGGGCGATCTGCCCGACGTCCCACCCCGACCGATCCTGATCCTCCAGCAGCACCAGCTCACCGTCGCGGAACCGCGTCCCACGACGCGAATCGTGCAACAGCATCATCGCCAGCAACCCCCGCACCTCCGGATCACCCGGAAGCAACTCGGCCAGCGCCGTACCCAGCC
>NZ_JBFAZH010000229.1:0-8405 GCF_040681735.1 Actinoplanes sp. NPDC051633
GCCGCAGGCCCGGATCGTGGTCTGCGGCGCCACCGGCGGGCACCAGGCGACCGTCGACCTGCGCCGGGTCTTCGCGATGCGGCTGGAGATCCTCGGCGCGACGATGGGCTCGGCGGACGAGTTGCGGGCGCTGATCGACTTCCTGGCCGAGAAGGACGTGCGGCCGGTGATCGACTCGACCTACGGCTTCAGCGCGGTGCGGGACGCCTTCGAGCACCTGGCCGAGGGCAAGGTCTTCGGCAAGGTGGTCGTGGACCACCTCCACTAGGTGTAATGCCCATGAGCGTTGTTGACGCGGCGTGGCGCCTTGATCAATGAGAAGACCTCCGGCGAGGTGGGAGTTGCGACGCTCTCCACCGACCGGAGGTCTCTATGGCCCACCGTAATGCCCGGCTAACCGTGCATGGCAGACGGCTACTGATCCAGCGTGTCATCACCGACCAGCGCCCTGTCGCCCACGTGGTCAAGGAACTCGGGGTGTCGCGCGCCACCGGCTACAAATGGGTGGCCCGGTGGCGCGCCGAGGGCGACGCCGGCCTGGCCGACCGGCCCAGCACCGCTCGGCGTCTGCCTGGTAAGACACCCGCCGACGTCGAGGCCCAGGTGTGCGCCCTGCGGACCACGCTCAAACGCGGCCCACGCCGCCTTGCCGGGCTGCTGGGCATACCGGCCTCCACCGTGCACGCGATCCTGACCCGGCACCACCTGCACCGTCTGGCCTGGCTGGACCGGCCTACCGGCACCCTGATCCGCCGCTACGAACGCGCCCGGCCCGGCGAACTGCTGCACGTCGATGTCAAGAAGATCGGCCGGCTGCGCGACGGCGGCGGCTGGCGGGTCCACGGCCGCGACAGCGACCAGGACCGCCGCAAACGCCGCGAACAACACGCCGGACGCCGGGTCGGCTACGAGTACGTGCACGCCGCGATCGACGACCACACCCGGCTGGCCTACGCCGAAATCCACCCCGACGAAACCTCCACCACCTGCGCCCAGTTCCTGCGCAACGCCGCCGCCCACTTCGCCCAGCACGGTATTGACCGCATCGAGCGGGTGATGACCGACAACGCCCTGGCCTACCGCCGCGGCCGGGCCTGGCGCCAAGCTCTGGCAGAGCTCGGCGCCCGAGCCCGGTTCACCCGCGCCTACCGGCCCCAGACCAACGGCAAAGCCGAACGCTTCAACCGCACCATGTGCGACGAATGGATCTACTCCCGCCCCTTCACCAGCGGCCAAGACCGCGCCGACGCCCTACCGATCTGGTTACATACCTACAACCACCACCGCGGCCACACCGCCCTCGCCGGACAACCACCCATCACCCGCATCAACAACGGTCTTGGGCCCTACACCTAGGCCGGGTCCTAGGCCGGTTTCCTAGTCCGGTTTCCTAGCCCGGCAGGTGCTCGGCCACCACGGCGACCAGGTCGGCGGCCGCATAGGGCTTGTCGAGGAAGCCGTCGCAGCCGGCCTCGATGGCCGCGGCCCGGTCCTGCGGCAGCACGCTCGCGGTCACCGCGACGACCGCCGGCCGCGAACCGGCCGGTTTGACGTTGCCGGTGGCCAGGTCCCGGGCCAGGGTCAGCCCGTTGCCGTCCGGCAGGTTCATGTCCAGCAGGATCAGGTCGACCGGATCGGTGACCAGACGTTCCCGCGCCGCGGCCAGGCTGGCCGCGTCGATGATCTCGGCGTCCCGCACCGCGGCGATCTGCGCCCGGGCGAGCACCGCCTTCACCAGGGTCCGGTTCAACACTTCGTCTTCGACCAGGAGGATCCTGCTCACGCGCTGTCCTTTCCGTGCATCGATCGCCGGCCCAGCAGTGGCGCCAACCTGGCCCAGCCCGACCCACCGGCCATCGCCTCGGCCAGCACCCCGCCGGCCATCGCGGTCGCCACCAGCGGCGCCGCGTCGGACGGGTCGGCGCCGGCCGCCGCGGTCAAGCCGATCACCGGCGTGTGCCGGATCGCCGGGTCCGACTCCATCGCCGCCATCAGGCTGAAGCCGTCCACGTCGGTGGTCTGCATGTCGCAGACGATCAGGTCGAAGTGCTCCGCGCGGCTGCGGGCCAGCCCGTCGCGGCCCTCGGCGCAGGCCACCACGTCGGCGCCGCCGGCCCGCAGGCCCTCCTCGATGGCGTGCCGCAGCTCGTCGTCCGGATCGACCACCAGCACCCGCGGGCTGTCCCGGTCGGCCAGCGTCTGCGCCAGCGCGGCGAGCAGCGTGGCCTGGTCCACCGGCTTGACGAAGTAGTCGCGGGCGCCCAGCTCGAGGCCGGTCTGCCGCTCGTCGAGGATGCTGGCGAAGAACACCGGGATGCCGGCCAGCCGGCTGTCCGCCTTGAGTCGGCGGATCACCTCCCAGCCGTCGATGCCGGGCAGCGTCACGTCCAGCACGATGGCGTCCGGCGGGTGGTCGGCGGCCTCGCTCAGCCCGGCCTCGCCGCTGCCGGCCACGTCCACCCGGTATCCGGCCGCGGTCAGCTGGGTGGTGAGCAGCTCGGCGGACTGCGGGTCGTCCTCGATGAGCAGCACCAGCGGGGCGTCGCCGCCGGCCGGGAGCTTGCGGATCACGGGGGCGGCCGGCAGTCGCACCGTGAAGGCGCTGCCCTCGCCCGGAGCCGACACCAGCGAGATCGAGCCCTCGTGGGCCTCCACGAGGCGCTGGGTCAGCGCCAGGCCGAGGCCGGTGCCCGCGCGCCGGCCCTCGTCGTCGCCGGCCTGCTGGAACTCCTCGAACACGCGGTTCTGGTCGGCGAGCGCGATGCCGATGCCGGTGTCCGCGACGACCACGTCGACCCAGTCGGCCGAGCTGGTCACGGTGACCGTGATGCGCCCGCCCTCCGGGGTGAACTTGATGGCGTTGGAGAGCAGGTTCTCCACGATCTGCCGGAACCGGACGCGGTCGGCCAGCGCGGTCGCCTGCGGCAGCGTCGACGACACGGTCAGGTTCTTGGTGCTGATCAGCGGCGACAGGCCGGTCAGCAGCTCAGCCACCGCGGTGTCCACCCGCAGCGGGGCGAGGCGCAGGTCGAGACGCCCGGCCTCCACCTTGGCCAGGTCGAGGATGTCGTTGATCAGGCCGAGCAGGTGCCGGCCGCTGGTGTGGATGTGCTCGACCCACTCGGCCGGGACCCGGCGGCGGTCGCCGTCCGGCTCCTCCAGCCGCATCAGGTCGCTGAAGCCGATGATCGCGTTGAGTGGCGTACGCAACTCGTGGCTCATGTTCGCCAGGAACGAGCTCTTCGCCTGGCTGGCCCGGGTCAGCGCCTCCACCGACGCGCTCAGCTCGGTGGCCAGCCGCCGCTGGGCCGACATCACCGCCTGCCGTTCGGCCAGCACCCCGGCCTGCCCGCCGAGCGAGGCCAGCAGCCGCAGGTCCTCGTCGCTGAACAGCGTCCGGTGGCGGTTGAAGAGCAGCACCGCGCCCTCGACGTCCGGCGGCACCCGCATGCTCAGCACGGTGACGAAGTCGTCGCCCAGATCGTCGCCGTAGTGCGCGACCAGCGACGGCGCGCCATCGCGCAGCCGGGCCGGCCGGCCCTCCCGGATCAGCGCGGTCAGATCGGTGTTGTCCAGCCCGTCCGGGTTCGGGATCGACGGGCCGGAGTACCCGATCGTGGCGAGCTGCCCGTCCGGCCGGGGCATCAGCACCGCGACCCCGTCGGCGCCGGTCTGCGTACGCATGATCTCGGCATAGATCTGCCAGACCTGCTCGGGCGACTCGACCGGGGCGCGCAGCAGCCGCTCGGTCACCCGCTGCGCGGCCGCGGCCGAGAACGCCCGGCGCAGCCAGCGTGGCGGCGCGAAGGCGACCGCGTATCCGAGGCCGCTGACCATGGCCAGCAGCCGGCCGGCGACCTCCAGGCCGGGCGTCTGGGTGAACGAGCCGGTGCCGATCAGCGCGACCATGCCGCCGAAGGCGAGCGTCGCGGCGGCCGCGATGGTCAGCCGGGCCTTGTTGGCGCCGGTCCGGCGGCGTGCCTTGCCGTAGAGCAGACCGGCCGCGATGCTCTCGCCGACCAGGAACACCACCACCACGAGCGCGAGCACCGGGTCGGTGGGCTGCGCGCCGACGACGAGCCGGGCGCCGGCCACGAACACCCAGGTCAGCCACACGAACGCCTCGAGCCAGCGCGGCACCGAGCGCAGTCGGGCGGCCAGCCGGACGGTCAGGCAGGGCTGGGTCAGCAGGATCGCCACGGCCACCGGCGGGATCCAGCCGGGCAGGACGCCGGGCAGCACCTCGCCGACGCTCGAGGCGAAGAGCACGGTCGGCGGGAGGAAGACCCAGGTGATGTCCCGCTGGAGTGGGTCGCGCCGCCGGAGGAACCCGTACAGGGACCGGACGAACAGCGCCGCGAAGGTCAACTCCGCGGCAAAGAGGACGGCGAGACTCCAGTCGGTGCTCATATCATCTCGAATCGTATCTTTTCAGAGCGCTGAAACAGGCCGATACGCTGTGCGGATGCAGCGATGGCGGGGTTATGAGGCGGTGCCCGGCGGCTGGGGCCGTTCGGTCGTGACCATCGGCGTCTTCGACGGCGTGCACCGCGGTCACCAGGCGATCATCGGCCACACCGTGAAGCGGGCCCGTGACCTCGGCGTGCAGTCGGTGGTGGTGACCTTCGATCCGCACCCGTCCGAGGTGGTGCGCCCGGGCTCGCACCCGGCGGTGCTGACCGAGCCGGTGCGCAAGGCCGAGCTGATCGAGCAGCTCGGCGTGGACGCCCTCTGCGTGGTGCCGTTCACGCCGGCGTTTTCCCAGCTCAGCCCCGAGGCCTTCGTGCACGGCGTGCTGGTCGAGGCGCTGCATGCGACGGCCGTCGTGGTGGGGGACAACTTCCGCTTCGGGCATCGCGCCGCGGGCGACGTGACACTGCTCACCGCGCTGGGGCGCTCGTTCGGCTTCGCGGTGGAGGAGGCGCCGCTGGTGGCCGCGGACGGCGTGGTGTTCTCGTCCACGTACACCCGCAGCTGTGTCGACGCGGGCGACGTGCGAGCCGCGGCCGCCGCACTCGGCCGGCCGCACCGCCTGGCCGGCGTCGTGGTGCGGGGTGACCAGCGCGGACGCGAGATCGGCTTCCCCACGGCCAACCTGATGTGCCATCGGTACGCGGCCATCCCGGCGGACGGTATCTACGCCGCCTGGCTGGTGCGCGGCGGCGTGCACGCGAGCCGGCAGATGGCCTCGGTGTCGGTCGGCACCAACCCGACCTTCTCCGGCCGCGAGCGACGGGTCGAGGCCTACGTGCTGGACTTCGCCGGCGACCTCTACGGCGAGCGGGTCAGCCTGGACTTCGTCGAGCACCTGCGGGAGCAGCGCACCTACGACGGGGTGGAGCCGCTGGTCGCCCAGATCCGCGAGGATGTGGAGCGGACCCGCGAAGTGCTCGGCTGAGGGGCTGGTAAGGTTGAGGTCGCTGGCACGTCCAGCGACCGGTCTCGCCTGCCTGCCCGACGCCGCGGGCCGCGAGTTTCCACACCGGCATCTTCATCCGGCAACACAGAATCACGGAGAACATGGCGCTCGATCAAGAGACCAAGACCAAGATCATCGATGAGTACAAGGCGCAGGACGGCGACACCGGGTCGCCCGAGGTGCAGGTCGCGATGCTGACCAAGCGGATCGCCGACCTCACCGAGCACCTGAAGGTGCACAAGCACGACCACCACAGCCGCCGCGGGCTGCTGCTGCTGGTCGGCCGCCGGCGCCGCCTGCTCAACTACGTGCACAAGAAGGACATCCAGCGTTACCGGTCGCTCATCGAGCGGCTCGGCCTGCGCCGATGACCTGACGGGGAGCGGCCGATCCGGGCCGCTCCCCTTTGCTTTACCCACGGACCCGCGCGGCCGCAGGCGAAACGGCACCGGTCCTCGGTAGTGGTACCCAGGCGTCAACTCCTGGGCACTTCGATCGAAGACCGGCCAGCCTGAGGACTTACCGCGCTGTGCAGACCGCCGGGTCCTTCGACGAAGGAGTACCGCACCACATGTCAGAGCAGAACAAAGCTCTCGGATCAGAATCCCGCACCGCGGTGATCGACAACGGGTCGTTCGGCACCCGTGAGATCACCTTCTCCACCGGCCGGCTCGCCCGGCAGGCCGCCGGCTCCGTGATCGTCCAGCTGGGCGACACCACGGTGCTGTCCGCCACCACGGCCAGCAAGCAGCCGAAGGAGCACTTCGACTTCTTCCCGCTCACCGTCGACGTCGAGGAGCGGATGTACGCGGTCGGGCGCATCCCCGGCTCGTTCTTCCGCCGCGAGGGCCGGCCCAGCGAGGACGCCATCCTCACCTGCCGCCTGATCGACCGGCCGCTGCGCCCGTCGTTCACCAAGGGCCTGCGCAACGAGGTCCAGGTCGTCGAGACCATCCTCGCGCTCGACCCGCAGCACCCCTACGACGTCGTCGCCATGAACGGCGCCTCGATGTCCACCAAGCTCTCCGGCCTGCCGTTCAGCGGCCCGGTCGGCTCCACCCGTGTCGCGCACGTCGAGGGCCAGTGGGTTGCGTTCCCCACCCTGGACGAGCTCGAGCGGGCCACCTTCGACATGGTCGTGGCCGGCCGCACCCTGCCGGACGGCGACGTCGCGATCATGATGGTCGAGGCCGAGGCCACGCCGCACGCGATCAAGCTGATCCAGGGCGGCGCCCAGGCGCCGACCGAGGAGGTCGTCGCCAGCGGCCTCGAGGCGGCCAAGCCCGCCATCCGCGAGCTGTGCCGCGCGCAGAGCGAGCTGGCCGAGATCGCCGCCAAGCCGGTCGCCGAGTTCCCGGTCTTCCTGGACTACCAGGAGGACGTGCTCAAGGCCGTCAACGACCTGGTCCGCGACGAGACCGCCGAGGCGCTGAAGATCGCCGGCAAGGCGGAGCGTGAGGAGTCGCTCGACCGCATCAAGGTCAAGGCGCAGGAGACGCTGGCCCCGCAGTTCGAGGGCCGGGAGAAGGAGATCTCCGCCGCCTTCCGCTCGCTCACCAAGAGCGAGGTCCGGCAGCGGGTGCTGCGCGAGCAGGTCCGCATCGACGGCCGCGGCCCGCGCGACATCCGGCCGCTGACCGCCCAGGTCGGCGTGCTGCCGCGGGTGCACGGCTCGGCGCTGTTCGAGCGTGGCGAGACCCAGATCATGGGCGTCAGCACGCTGAACATGCTGCGGCTGGAGCAGTCGCTGGACACCCTGGCGCCGGAGAAGTCCAAGCGCTACATGCACAACTACAACTTCCCGCCGTACTCGACCGGTGAGACCGGCCGGGTCGGCTCGCCGAAGCGCCGCGAGATCGGGCACGGCGCGCTGGCCGAGCGGGCCCTGGTGCCCGTGCTGCCGACGCGCGAGGAGTTCCCGTACGCGATCCGCCAGGTCTCCGAGGCCCTCGGCTCGAACGGCTCGACGTCGATGGGCTCGGTCTGCGCGTCGACGCTGTCCTTGCTGTCCGCCGGGGTTCCGCTGAAGGCGCCGGTCGCCGGCATCGCGATGGGCCTCATCTCCGACGAGGTCGACGGCAAGACGCAGTACGTCGCGCTGACCGACATCCTGGGCGCCGAGGACGCGTTCGGCGACATGGACTTCAAGGTCGCCGGCACCGCCGAGTTCGTCACCGCCCTGCAGCTCGACACCAAGCTCGACGGCATCCCGTCCGACGTGCTCGCCGGTGCCCTGCAGCAGGCGCACGACGCCCGCACCACGATCCTCGAGGTCATGAACCAGGCGATCAACTCGCCGGCCGAGATGTCGGAGTACGCCCCGCGCGTCACCTCCGTCAAGATCCCGGTCGACAAGATCGGCATGGTGATCGGCCCCAAGGGTCAGACGATCAACGCGATCCAGGACGAGACCGGCGCCGACATCTCCATCGAGGACGACGGCACGATCTACGTCGGCGCGACCAACGGCCCGTCGGCCGAGGCCGCGGTCGAGCGGATCAACGCGATCGCCAACCCGACGCTGCCCAAGATGGGCGACAAGTTCCTCGGCACGGTGGTGAAGACGGCCGCGTTCGGCGCGTTCATCTCGCTGCTGCCCGGCCGCGACGGCCTGCTGCACATCTCCAAGGTGGGCGACGGCAAGCGCGTCGACAAGGTCGAGGACTTCCTCAACGTCGGCGACAAGGTCGAGGTGTCGATCGCGGACATCGACCAGCGCGGCAAGATCTACCTGGACAAGGTCCGGCCGGAGGGCGCCGAGGCGCCGGCCGCCGAGGGCGCAGCGGGTGGATCGGGCGAGGCTCGTGAGTCGCGTCCGCCGCGTGAGGACCGTGGCCCCCGCGAGGACCGTGGCCCCCGCGAGGGTGGCGGCGAGCCGCGCCGGCGCCGGCAGCGTTCCGGTGGCGGCGGAGACCGCGGCCGCGACAGCTGACACGACGCGGCAGCTGACACGAATGGCAAGAACTGACCGCGGGCCGGCGAAACC
>NZ_JBFAZH010000230.1:0-8376 GCF_040681735.1 Actinoplanes sp. NPDC051633
CCTGATGGCGCTGGGGCTCAACCCGGAGTCGGCGGCCGGCCGTCAGCTGGCCGGCCGGATGGACCCGCGTCTGCTGGCGCAGAACGACGCCCCCGTCGGCGGGGGTGACAGCAAGACCCCGACGCTGGAGCAGTTCGGCGTGGACCTGACCGCGCTCGCCCGCGAGGGCAAGATCGACCCGGTGATCGGCCGGGCCGACGAGATCGAGCAGGCCGTCGAGGTGCTGTCCCGGCGCACCAAGAACAACCCCGTGCTGATCGGCGAGGCCGGCGTCGGCAAGACCGCGATCGTCGAGGGCCTGGCCCAGCGCATCGTGGACAACGACGTGCCGCTGACCCTGCAGGGCAAGCGCGTCATCCAGCTCGACCTGGCCGGCCTGGTGGCGGGCACCCGTTACCGCGGCGACTTCGAGGAGCGGCTGGGCAAGGTCATCGACGAGATCCAGGAGCACGGCGACGGCGTGATCGTCTTCCTGGACGAGATCCACACGGTGGTCGGCGCCGGCGGTGGCGGCGGTGACGGCGGCGGCATGGACGCCGGCAACATCCTCAAGCCGGCCCTGGCCCGCGGCCGCATGCGGGTGGTCGGCGCGACCACGCTGGACGAGTTCCGCCGCATCGAGAAGGACGCGGCGCTGGCGCGGCGCTTCCAGCCGGTGCTGGTGGGCGAGCCGAGCGTCGACGACACCGTGCATATCCTGCGCGGGCTGCGGGACAACTACGAGGCGCACCACCAGGTGCGGATCACCGACGAGGCCGTCGTGGCCGCGGCGGAGCTGTCCGACCGCTACATCACCGACCGGTTCCTGCCGGACAAGGCGATCGACCTGATCGACCAGGCCGGCGCCCGGGTGCGGCTGCGGGTGAAGACGACGCCGGCCTCCTTCAAGGAGCGCTTGGAGCAGCTGACCCGCGACCGCGACCAGGCGGTGGCGGCGGAGAACTACGAGCGGGCGTCGGAGCTGCGTGACCAGATCGCGGCTCTGGAGAAGCCGGCCGAGGAGAAGGGCGTCCCGCAGGTGACCGTCGACGACGTCGCCGACGTGGTGAGCCGGGCCACCGGGATCCCGGTCGCGCAGCTCACCGAGGAGGAGCGGGACCGTCTGCTGCGCCTCGAGGGGCACCTGCACGAGCGGGTGGTCGGCCAGGACGACGCGGTGGCCGTGGTCGCCGAAGCGGTCCGGCGTTCGCGCGCCGGGCTGGGCGACCCGGAGCGGCCGGTCGGCAGCTTCCTGTTCCTCGGCCCCACCGGCGTCGGCAAGACCGAGTTGGCCCGTTCGCTGGCCGAGTCGCTGTTCGGCGACGCCGACCGGATGGTGCGGCTGGACATGAGCGAGTTCCAGGAGCGGCACACCGTGTCCCGGCTGGTCGGCGCGCCTCCCGGCTATGTCGGGTACGACGAGGCCGGGCAGCTCACCGAGGCGGTGCGGCGCCGTCCGTACAGCGTGGTGCTGCTCGACGAGATCGAGAAGGCGCACCCGGACGTCTTCAACATCCTGCTGCAGGTGCTCGACGACGGCCGGCTGACCGACAGCCAGGGCCGCACGGTGAGCTTCCGCAACACGGTGCTGATCATGACCAGCAACATCGGTTCGGACATCATCACCGGCAGCAAGCGCAGCGTTGGCTTCGACACCGGCGGCCCGGGCGGGTCGGCGGACCAGGCGCTGCGGGACAAGCTGGACCGGCGGCTGGGCGAGCACTTCCGGCCGGAGTTCCTCAACCGGATCGACGAGATCATCGTGTTCCGGCAGCTGGAGACCGAGCAGCTGCGGCAGATCACCGCGATGATGCTGGGCGAGACCGAGCGCCGCCTGCACGCGCAGGACATCCGGCTCGAGGTCACCGGCGCGGCGGTGGACTGGCTCGCCGAGCGCGGCTTCCAGCGCGAGTTCGGCGCCCGGCCGTTGCGCCGCACGATCCAGCGTGAGCTGGACAACCGGCTGTCCCGGATGCTGCTGAGCGCCGACCTGGCGCCCGGGCAGACGGTGACCGCCGACGTGGTGGACGGTCAGCTCGTGCTGACCGCCTCCTCACCCACACCCGCGGCGGCCTGAGCCCCGCCCAGGTGCGGAAAGGCCCGCATCCACTCGACATACATCGGGTTGCGGGCGACGACTTCCTGGTACGCCTCGATCGCCATCTCGCTCAAGCGGGGTGCGATCCGGGCGGCCGGGGAGTCGGGGTGCCAGCCCAGCACCTGACGCCAGCGCACCGGCGCTCCGGCGAGGGGCCGGTGGGTCAGCCCGGCCGGCGGCCGGAAGGTGGGCTGGCACAGACCCAGCGCCAGGCCCGACTCGACCATGTCGACCACACCGCGGATGTCGGTCTCCAGCAGGCGCTTCTGGGTGAACCCGGCCCGCGCGCAGGCGGCCGCGAAGCAGTCGCCGAAGCAGCCGTCGCCGGTGCCGGCCGCCCACTGCTCGTCGGCCAGCTCGGCCAGGTCGATCTCGTCGCCCTTGGCGAACCGGGAGTCCTCCGGCATCAGCACGCACACCGCGTCGATCGCGATGGTCTGCCACACCAGGCCGTAGTCGGCCGACGGGATGGCGTCGCCGCACACGCCGACCTGGGCGTAGTCCAGCTTCCCGGCGAGCACCATGTTGCACAGCTCGTCCACGTAGTACGAAGCGTGGGTGGAGATCTGCGCGTCCGGCTGGGACTCCGAGAGCCGGTGCACCATGCCGCCGACCACGGGGCCGCCGATCGAGCCGATGCGATACCGGCTCATCGTGTCGTCCGAGCCCGCGCCGGCCAGGCGGGCGGCCTCGTCCTGCAGGCCCTTCATCGCGGGCAGCAGCACCCGTGCACGGGAGAGCACGAGCTCGCCGAGGGCGGTGGGCCGGGCGCCGCGCCGGTCACGCTCGAAAAGTGGCCCGCCGAGGGTCCGCTCGATGCGTTGCAGCTGGGCCGTGAGGGCCGGCTGGGCGAGCCCGAGCTGGGACGCAGCCTTGGTCACGCTGCCCGTCTCGGCGATCGCGCAGACCACCTTGAGATGCCGCAGCTCCAGGTTCATAGCGTGACGGTAGGACGTTCGCGGGATCCCGGCTAGACCTTCGGCCAGTCAAAGATCCTCCTTTTGTGACGATGTCATTAACCAAAGGGACAGAATGTCCTAAGACGCCCGCATTGTTCGATGCGATGAGTGTCTATCTGATCACGCCGAGTTCGTACGCTGTCTACTTTGTTCGGTTATTTAAAGATCCTTAATGTACGTCGTGCGTCGCGACGTAACATCCCGCGCCTTGTCGATCATGGCGACCATCGGATCGACGATCTTGTTCCACGGCGGCCGCGACGGCGTCCCGGGATGCGGCCGGGTCGGCGCGGCCTCCTCGGCGAGCTCCACCCGGTTGCCGATCCGGATCAGGTCCTCCACCGGGACCATCTGCGCGAGCAACGGGAACAGCTCGGAGGAGTCCGCCTCGACGTGGCGGCGGAGCGCGGCACGCACCGCCTCGAGGTCGAAGTCGGCCGGCTCGGGTTCGCCCAGGATCGTCAGCAGCTCATGGTCCTCCGCCAGCTCCCGGTCGGCGAGCCGGTCGCCGTCCGGCACGGTCCGGCGCACCGCGGGATAGAGGTACTGCTCCTCGACCGAGAGGTGGCGGGACAGCTCGGCGACCAGCACGTCGATCTCGCGGCCCGTGGTGGCCCGCTCGGCCAGGCCGAGCAGCTCACGGTGCCGCTCGGCGAGCACGTCGAGGACGTTGCGGCCGGTCGTACCGCCGTCGATCGGGGGCAGTGGGGGCAGATTCAGCGCGGACACGGCCCGCTCGGTACCCGACACGATCTTCACACAAACAACTGGTAGGAATGGGGGATGAGCGACACCGCCGTCGACGAGGTCACCGGCCTGTGCCAGGACCTGCTGCGGATCGACACCAGCAACACCGGCGATCCGCGCACCACGGTGGGCGAGCGCGTCGCCGCGGAGTATGTGGCGGAGAAGCTGACCGAGGTCGGCATCGAGGTCAGCATCCACGAGTCCGCGCCGAAACGGGCCAACCTGATCGCCCGCATCCCGGGCGCCGACCCCTCCCGCGGCGCGCTGCTGGTGCACGGCCACCTCGACGTCGTCCCGGCGGACGCCTCCGAGTGGTCGGTCCCGCCCTTCTCCGGGGAGGAGAAGGACGGCTACCTGTGGGGCCGCGGCGCGATCGACATGAAGGACTTCGACGCGATGATGCTCGCGGTCGTCCGCGACTGGAAGCGAACCGGCGTGGTCCCGCCCCGCGACATCGTGCTCTGCTACACCGCCGACGAAGAGGCCGGGATGCAGTACGGCTCGCAGTTCCTGGCCCGCGAGCACCCCGACCTGCTCGAGGGCTGCACCGAGGCGATCGGCGAGGTCGGCGGGTTCTCGTACACGGTGAACGACGACCTGCGGCTCTATCTGGTCGAGACGGCGGAGAAGGGCATCGACTGGCTCCGGCTGCACGCCCGCGGCCGCCCCGGCCACGGCTCGTTCGTGCACGACGACAACGCGGTCACCGCTCTGGCCGAGGCGGTCGCCGCGGTGGGCCGGCACCGTTTCCCGATGGTGATAACGCCGACCGTCGCCGCCTTCCTCGAGGAGGTGTCCGACGCGCTCGGCATCGAGCTCGACCCGGACGAGCCCGAGCTGGCCATCGCCAAGCTCGGCCCGATCGCCAACCTCATCGGCGCGACCGTGCGCAACACCGCCAACCCGACGCGGCTCGAGGCCGGCTACAAGGACAACGTGATCCCGGGCAAGGCCTCCGCCACCGTCGACTGCCGCACGCTGCCCGGTCAAGCCGAGCTGTTCCTCGAGCAGCTGCGCGACGTGATCGGCCCGGACATCGAGATCGAGCACCTGCAGCAGCAGGCCGCGCTGGAGACGACCTTCGACGGCGCGCTGGTCGAGGCGATGAGCGCCGCGCTGCGCGCGGAGGATCCGGGGGCGCGGGCGGTTCCCTACATGCTGTCCGGGGGTACGGACGCCAAGGCGTTCACCACCCTCGGCATCCGTTGCTTCGGCTTCGCCCCGCTGAAGCTCCCCGCCGACCTGAACTTCTCGGCGTTGTTC
Organism: Actinoplanes sp. NPDC051633; assembly: GCF_040681735.1. NCBI lineage: Bacteria > Bacillati > Actinomycetota > Actinomycetes > Micromonosporales > Micromonosporaceae > Actinoplanes > Actinoplanes sp. NPDC051633. The sequence continues at coordinate 5,047 of NZ_JBFAZH010000230.1, forward strand.
CACGGCATCGACGAACGTGTCCCGATCGAAGGACTAAGGTTCGGCGTGCGCGTGCTCGACCGGCTGCTCCGGAACTCTTGAGTCTTGTGAAGGGATAACCCCGATGACCGACCAGAACGCCGACCTCGACGCGGCGCTGGACCGGGTGGTGGAGGCCGCCCGGGCGCACCTGACCGCGGTCAAGGCCGCCGAGGGGCGCATCGACGACGACGCCGTCTGGCAGGCGTACGTGAACCTGAACAACGCGTCGTTCGCGTACGACGAGCGGTTGCTGGACGCGTACGGCGAGGTCACGCCGTGGGACGTGGAGTCGATCGACCCGGACGAGGCCGACCAGCGCTTCGGTCTCGGCGTCGGCGGGCTGGACGGCGGCGAGCCGCAGGACCCGCACTCGCAGGTGATCTCGGTGCGGCAGCGGCGCGACTATCGGGTGCCCAGCGTGTCCGCGCTGGTGCGGGCGGCCGAGGCGGCGCGCCGCGGCGCGGTGCCGGAGGACGAGGACCCGGGTCCGGTCGAGTCGGTCGGCGAGGCGGTGCTCGAGTTGCTGCAGGCCGGCGACGGCTCCCTCACGTCGCTGGACGTTCCCGAGCTGGAGCCGCTGGACGGTCTCATCACGGTCAGCGAGACGGCCAAGCCCCTCGACCTGGAGGCCTACGAGGACTCCGACGGCGCCGGGCCGTTCACGCCGAGCGCGGACGACCTGCTCATCGGCCGGCTGGACGAGCACCCCTACCTCCCCGAGGAGGAAGAGGAGATCTAGGCGTTAATACGAGAGACCCGGCTGGGGGGTGTCCCGCACCTTGCGGCGGAGCATCACCTGCCGGGTCCCGTCTCGGAAGAGCTGCACCCTCGCCAGCTCCCATCCCGAGAATTCCGCCTGGATGGCCAGCTGCGCCGCAGCGGTCAAGCGATCGACATTCGAAGGCAACCTCAGCGGCGCGTATTCGTAGTCCATGGCTCCTAATATGCGTCAACTTTCGGTGCCTGCACCAGCCCCGGCTGCGCGCGGCGGCGCAGGTGGTAGGCGACCGTCGCCGTCCCGAGCGCGACGCCCCACAGCGGGAAGAACGCCATCGGCAGGGTGGCCAGGCTGGGCTCGCCCACGAACGCGGTGAAGAAGCCGTCGGAGGTCACGAGGGCCAGCGACGCGGCGGTGACCGCCAGCGCCACCAGGCCGGCCGGGACGGTGGCCAGCTTGATCGGCACCGGGCGCCCGGCCAGGCCGATCATCCAGCGCGGGAAGACTTCGCCCCAGCGCTGCACCAGCCCCAGCGTGAGGATCGCGCCGACGAGCGCGAAGCCGCCCAGCCCCGCGCCGGCGACGACCATGCCGCTGTCCTGCATGTCGTGCAGGAACTCGCTCGGGATGCCCAGCGGGATGCCGGCGAACCAGGCCAGCCGGATGGCCGCGTACCCGGCCGGAACGGCGACCGCGACGCCGACCGCCCAGCGTCCCCAGCGCGCCGCCGCCTCGGGGGTGGCCCAGCTGCGCCGGGAACCGCCGGCGGTGTCGTTCTGCCAGCGCAGCGCGGCCAGCGCCAGCAGCACCCCGCCGCCGAACACGACCAGCTGGTTGATCAGCGTCCAGTCGAAGATCTCCGAGTAGTCCACCGGCGGGTAGCCGAACGGCGCGCCGATGATCAGGATCGGCGTGTACCCGGCGAGGGTCAGCACTTGGGAGTCGGGCACGACGATCACCAGTGCGAAGGCCACGACCCACGCGTACGTGAGCAGCGCCGTGCGCGCGGGCCGCGACGGTCGCAGCGTGCCGTTCATGATCAGCATGACCACCGCGGTGACCAGCATGACCCCGGCGAACAGGGGCGCGCCGACCTCGGCCGTGAGGCCGCGCAGCACAGTGGCGTCGTTGTCCGGGTCGCCACCGGGCCCGTACGGGAAGCCGCGCCCGAGGATGGTCCAGGCCAGCGCGAGGGTGCCGTAGCCGGCGGCGAACGCGGCCGCCTTCGTGTAGATGCTCATGCGTCCACCGTCGGCCTTTCGCCGGCCCGGCGGATCCCGCCGCGGTGGGTGGGCGCTCCCTCGTCAGGGGGAGATGAACCCCGAGCGGTACGCCAGCACGACCGCCTGCGTGCGGTCCCGGACGCCGAGCTTGGTCAGCACGTTGCCCACGTGCGTCTTCACCGTCTCCAGGCCCAGCACCAGTTTCGCCGCGATCTCCGCATTGGACAGTCCCTGAGCCATCAGCCGGAGCACCTCGCCCTCGCGCTCGGTCAGCCGGGCGCCGGGCAGCCCCGGCGGGGTGGCCGGCCCGTACGCCGCGGCCAGCCGCCGCACCGCCGCCGGGAACAGCAGCGACTCGCCCAGCGCCACCATCCGCACCGCCGCCACGATCTCCGCCGGTGGCGACCGCTTGAGCAGGAAGCCGCTCGCGCCGGCCTGCAGCGCCTCGTACACGTACTCGTCGTTCTCGAAGGTCGTCACCACCAGCACCCGCGGCGGCGTGTCGAGGCGGTCGAGCAGCAGCCGGGTGGCCTGGATGCCGTCGACCGCCGGCATCCGCACATCCATCAGCACGACGTCGGGCCGCAGCTTGATCGCGGCCGGGACCACCTCGGCGCCGTCCCTCGCCTCGCCGGCGACCTCGAGGTCGGGCTCGGCGCCGAGGATCGCGCGCAGCCCGGCGCGGATCAGGTCGTCGTCGTCGACGATCAGTACTCGGACGGTCATTTCGGCAGCCTCGCCAGCACTCGCCAGATGTCGCCGGCCGGCTCGACCGGTCCGGCCTCCAGCGACCCGCCGAGCAGGCGTACCCGCTCCCGCATGCCGGCCAGCCCGCGCCCGCCGCTCCTGCGCCGCGAGCCCGCGATCGGGTTGATCACCTCGATGGTCACCTCATCCGCTGATTCCGCGATCCGGAAGATGATCCTCCCCGAGCCGTGTTTGGCGGCGTTGGTCAGGCTCTCCTGGGCGATCCGGAAGGCGTCCGGGCTCAGGTCGGTGGCGCCGATGTCGGCCTCGACGTCCACCCCGATGTCCTGCAGCAGCCTGTCCAGGTCGCCGGACCGTTCGACGGCGGGCGTGTCCTCCCGCAGCACGCCCAGCACGTGGTCGAGGTCGTCCATCGCGGCGCGGCCGACCTCCTCGATCGCGGCCAGGGCGCGCCGGGCGAACTCCGGGTCGGTGTCGAAGACCGCCCGCGCCGCGCCGGCCTGCAAGGTCGTCGCGGTCAGCGCGTGGCCGACCGAGTCGTGCAGCTCGCGAGCCAGGCGGTTGCGCTCGGCCAGTCGTCGCTCCCGCGCCTCGACGGCCGCCAGCCGCTGGGCCGGGGACGGGCCGAGCAGCACCGGCGCCATGGTCGACGCGAGGGCG
>NZ_JBFAZH010000231.1:0-8344 GCF_040681735.1 Actinoplanes sp. NPDC051633
CGGCCAGCTTCGCCACCACGTCGGCCCGGCCCTGCGCCGCCGCCCAGACGATCAGCCCGGGCCTCCTCCGCCGTGCCTCGGCGGCATTCGTCGGGTCGATCGGCCGGCCCGCGAAGACCGCGGCGATGAGCTCGTCGGCCGGGTCCAGCTCGGCGCGCTTCGCGCCACCGCCCACCAGAACGTCGGCGATGTCGGTGCGAGCGCCGAGCCGGGCCAGGTCCATCGGGGTACGCCCGTCCGGGTACGCCGTGACCACGTCCACGCCGTGGGCCACGAGCAGGCGTACCCGATCCACCATGCCGTGCTCGACCGCCCATCTCAGTTGGCCCCGCAGCAGCTCGGCGGGATCGCCGAGCCGCTCGCCCAGGCGACGCCGCCACGGCCCGCCGTCACCGCGGCCCAGCCCGTACTCGAACAGCAGCTCGAGATGGCTGTCGTCGCGGGCGAACTGGCGGTTGTAGAGGGTCTGGCCGTCGTTGGGGTCGGCGCCGGCGTCGAGCACGAGGCGGGCCAGCGCGTCGACGTGCGGGTGCGACGGCTGCCGGTGCACGCCGAGCTCACCGTTGCCGAAGATGCCGGTCAGCACGGTGAACGGCGGGACCAGGCCGTTCCACAGGTAGCCCTCGTCGGGATCGGCGCCCGCGTCCAGCAGCGCCCGGGCCGCGTCCACGACGTCATCGTCATCACCCGCCGCCCGGGAGTAGGCCAGATAGCACAGCGGACTCCAGCCGTACGGCCCACCCTTCGCGCGGGCCAGCCCTGGATCCTTCGCCAGCGCCGCGCGCACCGCCGCGCCGGAACCGGCCGCGGCGGCCGCCCAGATGTGGTCGGCGATCTCCGGCGCGAGGGCCCGCGCCTGCTGCCACCGATCGGGGCCGTCGACATCCGAGTAGGTCAGGCAGGCCAACCGGCAGAAGCGGTCGGGCAGGCTCTCCTGCGCCCGCTCGGCCGACGGCTGCCACGAGTGCGCGTTCGCCGCCTCGACGTAGTGCTTGAGCTTGGCCCAGCTCGCGAAGCCGTAGCCGCGGGCGACCGCGAGCTGCGCGAGATGCAACGGACGGGCGATGGAGCGCTGCAGGGCGCGCGCCTGGTTGCGGAGATGGTCAAGGTTCGGGTTCTCGGGCAGCGACATCGGTCGCGACCTCCCTTCGCTCGCCCGTTGTCCGCGTCACGGGCCGAAAGGAGGACAGGTGCCACCTTGCGATCGAAGTCAGGCGGGCTGAGCCCTTTCCGCGGACCGGCGGCTCCCTGGAAAGCCGATCCGAGAACTCTAGCCCGCCTGACTTCTCGTTGTCAGGCCGCCTTGTTCCGCACCATGCCGTGCGGGTCGAGCACGTACTTCTTCGCCGCGCCCTGGTCGAAGTCCTGGTAGCCCTGCGGGGCCTGGTCCAGCGAGATCGCCGTGGCGTTGACGTTCTTCGCGATCTGCACCCGGTCGTGCAGGATCGCCATCATCAGGTTCCGGTTGTACTTCATCACCGGGCACTGGCCGGTGACGAACGAGTGCGACTTCGCCCAGCCCAGACCGAGACGCAGCGACAGCGAGCCCTCCTTCGCCGCGTCGTCAACACCGCCCGGGTCACCGGTGACATAGAGGCCCGGGATGCCGATGGCGCCGCCCGCGCGGGTCAGATCCATCAGCGAGTTCAGAACGGTGGCCGGCATCTCGGTCTGCGCGTTCTGCCCGTGCCCGCGGGCCTCGAAGCCGACCGCGTCGACCGCGGAGTCGACCAGCGGCTGCCCGATCGCCGGCGCGTCCTTGCCGAGGATCTGCTGCACCTGCTCGACCGGGTCGCCTTGGGACACGTCGACGGTCTCGCACCCGAAGCTGCGGGCCTGCGCCAGCCGCTCCTCGTTGAGGTCGCCGACGATCACCACGGCCGCGCCGAGCAGCCATGCCGAGCTCGCGGCGGCCAGACCGACCGGCCCGGCGCCGGCGATGTAGACGGTTGAGCCGGTGGTGACGCCCGCGCTGACGCAGCCGTGGTAGCCGGTCGGGAAGATGTCGGTGAGCATGGCCAGGTCGAGGATCTTCTCCAGCGCCTGGTCACGGTCGGGGAACCGGAGCAGGTTCCAGTCCGCGTACGGGACCAGCACGTACTCGGCCTGGCCTCCGACCCAGCCGCCCATGTCCACGTACCCGTAGGCCGAGCCCGGCCGGTCGGGGTTGACCTGCAGGCAGACGCCGGTCTTGCCTTCCTTGCAGTTGCGGCACCGGCCGCAGGCGATGTTGAAGGGTACGGAGCAGATGTCTCCGACCTTGACGAACTCGACATCGGACCCGACGTCGACCACCTCACCGGTGATCTCGTGTCCGAGCACCAGACCCTCGGGGGCGGTGGTCCGCCCACGCACCATGTGCTGGTCGCTGCCGCAGATGTTGGTGGCGACGGTCTTGAGGATCGCTCCGTGCGGGGTACGCCGGCCGACGTTCGCCTTGTTGACGCCGGGCCCGTCCTTCATCTCGTACGTCGGGTAGTCGATGTCCTTGATCTCGACCTTGCCGGGGCCTTGATAGACCACCGCGCGATTGGCTGGCATCGTTGCCTCCCATCGTCATGGCGGCGCGGGACCACGCTTTGCGGTAGGCAACCGCAAAGCTTCAGAGTGTTACGCCGCCATGTGGCCCATGTTTCAACGGCAACGCCGGAAACAGAACCATCGATGTTGACAAGACAAGCCAAATCCGACATCCCACGCGGGACGGCGATGGTCAGTCTTGGAAGAGATCGTCGAACTCGCCGTTCTTGGCCCCGGCGATGAAGTCGCGCCACTCGTCCGCCGTGTAGGTCAGCACAGGCCCACTCGGGTCCTTGGAGTCCCGCACAGCGATAGCACCCGGCCCTGCGGAGGCAACCTCAACGCAGTTGCTGGGCCCGCATGCTGCTGACTTCCGCCACCGGAGCGCCTGGAACGGCTTCTGCACTTGAACTCCCAAGCTCCTACCACAGGAGCTCAGCGCTCCATCCGACAAATTAGGACAGTCGGCACCAATTTAGCACTGGAAGGAGCCAGCGTCACGGCGTTTCACACCAAGGAGTGAAACGACGCTCAACAACCGGTGCGTCGCTGCGCGACGCACTATAGCGCGTCCGAAAAGGACTTCAGCAGGGCCCTCGAGTCACGTGGGGTAATTGATCGCGCACGAAGAGCGGTGAACGTCCTGGCGTACTCCTCGATTTCTGTCTCTTGATCGAAGTACATAGTTTTGTACTGGTATTCGACATAGGCCACCGGCGGGATGTCAGGCTCGGCCCCATCCGTAGCGAGTGCATCGAACTCAAGCATCGTGAATCCGTTGAGCATCCCCAGATGCGCGCCCGCGCTGAAGGGGATGATGCGAAGTTCGAGGGCTCCGGTGTCCATCAGATCGATCAGATGCTCCAGCTGCCCTCTCATGACGGCCGGCCCGCCGACCATGCGACGGAGGGCTGCTTCGTCCAAGATTACGATCATCTGCGGTTTCGGTGCTTCCTTGAGAATGCGTTGCCGTCGCATTCTTATATCGACCGCCAATTGGCATTGTTCAGGCTCGTTCGGGAACCATTCTCGCAGGGACTCGGTCGCATATTCCCGCGTCTGCAAGAGACCAGGGATGTTGATTATCTCAAATTCTTTGATCTGCGTCGCGACGCGTTCCATGCCAATGAGAATCTCGAGGCCCGGTGATAGGTTAAGAGTTTGCCACCAACCACGCTCCCGGCTCTCGCGTGCCATTGACATGAGCCGTTCACGAACCTGTTCGTCCACCACTCCATACATGTCCAGCAAATCGCGAACATCGCGCAATGTGGGATTGCGCTGCGCCGTTTCGATACGGCTTATCTTGGCGGGGGAGCAGAGCAGGCGCTCGGCCACCTGCTGCACACTCAGGCCTGCGTCGGTCCGGTACCGGCGGAGAGCACTGCTGACCTGCCGTCGGCGCACGGTCGGACCGGGCTGCGCGGGCATGTGCTGGCACCTCCTGTGACAGCGGGCCGCTACTTAGCACTCAGCTACATGGCAATTGCCAGTGGCAAATATATCTTGGAAAGTGCCTCTTGGCAATTGACATGATCATAGGTGACCATCTTTGTAAGCCCACAAAAACGACCGTTCAGGGGCGGCAAGATCAGGTCAGGGGGTGATGGGCTATTGATCAACCCTCGTGCGAGGGCTGCACTCCGGTCGGCGGCAAACGATCCAGTGCAGCCCCACACACAACGCTGGGCCGATGCTCGCAACATCAGCCCAGCAAGGTCACCATCTCGAGCCTTGACAAGCCATCAGGACGGCAACCATGAAACAACTTACCAGCCTCCGGCCAAGAACAGTCCTCCCGTCGTGGCACGAAAAGCACATCGTGCCGATAGAACTGCGGGAGCGGCCGTTATGAAGATCTGGTCCGACCTCTCGATGCTCATCAAACTGGTCGTCGTATGCCTGATCATCGGTTTCGCGCTGGGACTCTGCTCCGCGGGCGCTCTCCTGAACTGGAGCCCAGACCGCCCGATCCCGAAGCCGTCGGTGATGGCCCACTACACCGAGGCCCTCGCCGCTCCGGATGCGCCAGCGTGACGGGTCAAGTACAAAGCGTATAGACCCCGTGGACAAGACCGGCTCTCACTGGCTGACTGATGGAGGCTGGTATGAGCACGTCCGGAAGCCCCTACGGCGATCATCCGCCGACCGATGACGCGGCCGTCGCGCTCGACGTGAAGGATCCGCACGAGCATCACTGGTTCGCCGAGCCGACGAAGCCGGTCACCTGGAAGTACGTCTCCGGCCTCGTCTTCGCTCAGCTGATCTTCTTCATCGCGCTGCTCGGCCCGGCGATCATCGGCATCGGGGTGAAGGTCCAGCAGATCGTTCCGGACGATCAGAAGACGTCGGCCCTGGGCACTGTGGCCGGCTTCGGCGCGCTCTTCGCGGTCATCGGCAACGTCCTGTTCGGTCGGTTCTCCGACCGCACCACCTCGCGGTTCGGCCGGCGGCGGCCCTGGATCGTCGGCGGCACGGTGGTCATGACGCTCGCCTTCGTGGTCATGGCGCTGGGCGAGACGGTCCCGGTCGTGACGGCGGGGTGGTGCCTGGCTCAGCTGGGCGCCAACGCGACCTTGGCGCCGTTCGTGGCGACCATCTCCGACCAGGTGCCGCGGTTCCAGCGGGGCAGCGTCTCGGCGCTGCTGGGCATCGCCCAGAACATGGGCATCCTGGGCGGCACGTACGTGGCCCAGATCTTCCAGGACCACATGGTGATCCTGTTCGTGGTGCCGTCCGTCTTCTCGATCGGCGCGATGTTGCTGTTCGCCGTCATCCTTCCGGACCAGAAGCTTCCGGTACGCCCACCGCGAATGAACCTCCGCGAGTGGGTGACCACCTTCTGGCTCAACCCGCTGAAGTTCCCCGACTTCGCGTTCGCGTGGTGGTCGCGGTTCCTCATCACGCTTGCGACGTTCATGTTCACCACGTTCCGGCTCTTCTTCCTTCAGGACGAGCTGGGGCTGTCCGAGGACGACGCGCCGGCCGCGGTCACCATCGGCGTTCTCGTCTACACGATCGCGCTGATCGCCTCCGGCTGGATCGCCGGGAAGATCTCCGATCGCACCGGCCGGCGGAAGTTCCTGGTTGCCGGTTCGACCCTGCTTTTCGGCATCGGCACGGTCGCCCTGGCGCACGTCTCCACCGTCGGCCAGTTCTACATGGTCGAGGCGTTGATGGGTCTCGCGTACGGCATCTATGTCGGTGTGGATCTGGCCCTGGTTGTCGATGTGCTGCCGAACCCCGACGACTCGGGCAAGGATCTCGGGGTGTTCAACATGGCCAACGCACTGCCGCAGACGGTGGCGCCGGTGTTCGGCGCCGCGTTGCTCGCCGTGTCCAGCGCGAACAACCAGAACTACGAATTGCTGCTGTACACCGCAGGCGTGGCCGCCCTCGTGGGCGCCTTGGTCGTGCTGCCGATCAAAAAGGTGCGGTGACCATCAGCTGCGGCGGGCCATGACACGGGTCGGGTACGGCAGGGTGTGCGTGAGGACGCCGATCTCACCCAGCTTGGCGAGTACGCGACGAATGTTGACGGTCATGAGCGGTCTCCTTCAAGGAACTTGTAACGGAAGGCGACGCTGCCTCATCTGATACAACAACCCACTCAGGGCGGTCCGTCCCTCCACGACCATGTCGTACATCACCGCTGTCGCCTTCCGGTCCCAACAAGGCCGATCCAGGCGTCGGCGGGCTTTCCTCGATGACTACGAAGGGTGGTCGTCATGGGAAAGCGGAAAACCGCGGTTGTGGTTCCGGCCTGGCTGGGTCCGAACAAGATGTACAACTCCGCCAAGGGCCAGTCCTACGTTTTCGGGCTGTTCACGATCGGTGCGCGGCGCATCTCCTTCGCCGCCGATGAGGAGGTGAGCGTCGACGTCGCCAGGAAGCAGGCGACGATCGAGTGGCCCTTCTGGCTCGCCGGTGGCGGATGCCGCCTGAAGACACCGTCTGGCGCATGGATCGTCGCCTTCGGCCGGCCGTTCCCGGATGCGCCCGCGCCGGATCAGGAGAAGATCGAGGCGGCCGCCACCGCGCTGGAGGGGCTGCAGGCGGCTGCGGGCCAGGTCTCGGACCTGGCGGACCTGGGCGCCGGCGTGCTGAAGGACCTGGTCGGCTTCGCTCAGGCCATGACAGACATCAGAAAGGGCCGCCGCGCGGCGGAAACCGTCAAAGCAGCCCTCGGTACGTGACGGGCTCGCCCAGGACAGGAACGAGCTCGGCCACCGGCAGCACCGACTCGCCGATCCAGCCGCAGGAGCGTCGGCCGCCAGGGTGATGGACGGGCCGGGTCGATAAGGGGTAAGTCGCGCTCAGCGGGGACCAAGGGGGCGCCACCTCAACGAGGACCGGTGGTCCCCAGAGCAACGAACCGACAACACTGCCCGACGGCGGCCGTGCGTCTCGCCCGGGAGGCCGCCGTGCATCTCGCCCGGGGGAAGCCCGCCACGCACCCCGCCCAAGGAAGTCCGCCGCCCACCCCGCCCAGAAAGCCCGCCGCGCACCCCGCCCAGAAAGCCCGCCACGCACCCCGCCCGAGAAAGCCCGCCGCGCGCAACTCGCCCAGAGAACCCGCCGCGCAACTCCCCGGGAAGCCCGCCGCGCACCTCCGCCCGGGAGGCCCACCGCGCAACTTGCCCGGGAAGTCGGTGTGGGCGCCGTCCTCGCGGACCCCGGCGCCCAGGTGTGCCACCGGTAGCCCGCGCCAGGCCGCACCATCGCCGCGGCCATGCCGGCCGGGTCGTCCGTGGCGACCAGCACTACGGCCGGGACCGGCCTAGATCTCGCTGATCTTCTCCGCGCCGAAGGCGTCCCGCAGGAGCTGCATGGCCTGCTGCTCGCTGCTCTGGCGCGCGCTCTTCTCGTCGATGACCACGTCGAGGGGCTCGTCGCCCGGGTCGAAGCCGTCGTAGCCGGCTGCCTTTCCCGGCGCACCGTCGAACTCCGGGTCGTAGGGCGCTTCCCCGGCGGTCGACCCGTCGGAGAAGGCGCCGCCGGCGGGCGCTTTCTTCGGTGCGGCCTGACGCGCGGCGCCTGCCGCAGCCGCCGCGCGCGCAGCCGCCAGGCCAGGGCTCGGTACACGACCCGAGCCGGGGCGTGGGACCGCGCCGGCACCCGAGCTGGGTGCATCGTTGGAACGCGCGGCACCCGAGCCGGGAGCGGCACCCGAGCCGGGAGCGGCACCCGAGCTGGGAGTCGCACCCGAGCTGCGAGCGGCGCCGGAGGCGACTCCCGAGCTGGAAGTGGAGCCGGAGGGGGCACCCGAGCTGGGGGCGACACCGAAGCCAGGGGCGGCGGAGCGGGCGCCGGAGGCGGAGCCTGCGCCAGACCCAACGCCCGAGCTGGACCCCGGACCCGAGCCAGACCCCACACCGGAGTCTTGGGCAGGATCGCGGCTGGGCATGGGTCCGGAGGTCGGTGCCGGGTTCGCAGGCGGATCCACAACCCACGGCGGCGTTGAGTCGCCGGCAGATGAAGTCGACGCCGATGGCGGCGTGGCCTGCGGCGGAGCGCTCGGTGCTGCGGATCGCGGCGTCGAGCCACTTGTGGGCGAGTCGCTTGTGGGCGCTTGGCCGTCAACCGGCGACTGCGTCAGCTTGGCACCGGCCGTCGGTCCGGATCGGCTCGCCGGTCCGGTCGTTGGGGGCTCGGCAGGCGGATCGGTTGCCGCTCCGAGGCGGGCCGGTTCCGGCCAATCGTCGTCGTCTGCCGTCGAGGCTGCGGCCGGGGCCATGGGCGGTCCGCCGGGGCGGGCCGGCTCAGGCCAGTCGTCGCCGTCGTCGGCCGCGCCGCCGGCCGAGCGCCGGGCGGATGCCTCGCG
>NZ_JBFAZH010000232.1:0-8328 GCF_040681735.1 Actinoplanes sp. NPDC051633
GTTAACAATACTTGCCCCTAATTGAGTGCCATCGTTAGTGATGGCTGCTTCTAAGATGTCTTTAAAAGCGTTAAATAATTTCATTATTAACACTCCTAAATGAGTTAATAACTCCAAAACGATCGGATACGTTTTGATTCGTTATCTCTATCGTTTTGTTACCTATACTATAAAGTTAATTTGACTCAATTTGTTGCATTTTTCATACTAAGTAATTAAGAGTTCCTAACTGTTGCTTTATTTAAGTTTTTTAACAGTTAGGCATGCACAACTGTATTGTGCTCGATTTTATTGATATAAACATATGAGATTTAATATCAAATTAACATTTATGTATAAAAACCTCTATTATAGTGAAAAATATAAATAATTTTTATTAGGTACCTATTGCTAAAAGACATATATTTAGATATAATAATTCTTGTGTTGAAAATGTCCTGGTAGCTCAGCTGGATAGAGCAATGGCCTTCTAAGCCATCGGTCGGGGGTTCGAATCCCTCCCAGGACGCTATAACAAAATAGTTTAAGGCATAAAGTTCTTAGACTTGTAAAAAGACAATTTCTATTGAGATAATATAGAAATTGTCTTTTTTATAATTATTCAAATCATTTTTAACTTTTTGAACTACTATCCTAATTACTTACTAAGTTGCATTAGTACAATTCCAACTTTTCCTTATTTTGTGTCACTAATCAATATTCGAGAGAAATACAGAATAACTTTTATAAATTCAAAGTCAGATTCTACATCAATTTTTCTCAAAATTTTTATATCAATGAACTTCTATTTACATTTCTTCACTATCTCCTTAACCGCAACAACTAGCAATAATATGAGGAATAATATATTTTTATCAATATCCTGCTTCAGTTTTTTCTCTATCTCTTCTGTCTTTCCATTCACTAAAGCTTTCATCTTCTTCAGCGTAATTCCAACCAGCACCACCACCACCAGCGCCATTAGCTTTTTGTTCAGGTGTTAAATGTGTAATAGCGTGTTGGCTTTCTTTTGCGCCTAAATACTCTTGGTATTCTTTACCACTATTAGCTTCTTCATTTATTTTTGTAGCATATTCAGCATTACTCATTCCATTATGTTCAGAACGACTTTCTTCTTGCATACGTTGATTTGCTTCAGCTTGTGTCTCTTTGTGACTAGCAGAATTCTTTTTAAAACCTTCAGTATTACTATTTTGGTTATTTTCAGTATAAACTTCATTACTATTATCAGACTCGTTATTAATAGTTTTATCTTTTGATTTCTCTTTCTTATTATCTTTCTTTTTTTGTTCTTGCTTATTTTTAGAAGCTTCATCATGGTCATTATCTTTTTGAACACAACCAGTTAATAATAAAGTCATTGCTATACTGGGTATTGCCATATATTTAAATTCCACATTTCCACGTCCTTTATATTTATTAATTAAATATTAACACAACCTAACAAAAAGTGAAGAACAACATAAAATTAAATCAAAAATATTTTGTAGAGTATATTGTTTTGTATAGATGATGTATTCAAAACTTCCTATAAATATTTATGTTAACTAAAATAAAATTAAAAATCATTATATCACTTGTCTTAGAGGTATTATAATTATAATTTACAAAATATACATCTTTGATTTGACAAAAATTTAATATTTATAATTTCACGAAATGATTAGATATGTAATGCCGTTTGGATAATTTAGCAGAATAATCATTTAAACTGACATGTTAGACATAAAAAGACGATAAGAACAAGACATCATCAGAAATATATTTCTGAAATTGAACACCTGTCTTTAACCCACTCAATAGGAAGTATCAATCTTCGCTAAAGTCTCCTTTTTCTACATCTATAACAAGCTTAATAAAGCTAACAACATTGTTATAGATTCTACAGAAAAGTACATTACAAATTATAGTTATAACCGAAACCAACAAAAAACTAGGCTACTTATCCTCTGGAAAGTACGGAGAATTAGCAGCCTAGAGATTAGTGATTCTTTTAAGTTCCCATGTTAAGAATGTAATATTTTAATGTCCCAGGTTTATTCTTTATATAAAAGTTTTGCTCTTATTATTCCTAACTGTCTAAAATTCAATCTTAACTGTTTCAATGATCTGATTTTCTCTATTTCTAAAATTCAAAATGATGGTATTTTCATCTTCCTTGTATACGAGTTCGGCAAAAGTTTCTTCAATTTGACTACGTGATTGAGAAATACTACCAGGATTAATTACATGGATACCACCTATTTGCTCATATTTTGCAACATGTGTATGTCCATAAAAGGCAAACAAACATCCTAATTCTTTTGCCTTTTCAGCCAGTTTCATTCGTGTTTGGTTTACTTGATAAAGATGTCCATGAGTATAAAAGGCACGCACCGGCGGGAGGCGATGCCCGGCGGCCAGGGCCCCGGAAGCGGCCAGCTCGGCGATGCGCAGCCGCACCTGCTCGAACGGCGGCACCGTCGAATCGTGGTCGATGCTGATGTTCATTCCAGCTGCCATCAGAGCAGCCTGGGTGGTGTGTTGCCGGCGGCGACGATGGCCTGCCGGATCGGCACCAGCGCGAGCAGGATCGCCCCGACCACGAAGAAGATCACCAGGGAGACGATGCCGAGGCGGTAACTGCTGGTCAGCTGGAACACCAGCCCGAACAGCAGCGGCCCCAGCCAGCTCGTGCCCTTGTCGCTGATCTCGTAGAAGCCGTAGTACTCGCCTTCCTTGCCGTGCGGGATCAGCTGCGAGAACAGGCTGCGCGACAGGGCTTGGCTGCCGCCCAGCACCAGCCCGATCGCCACGCCGAGCAGCATGAACGGCACCGGCTGCCCTTCCGGCAGCCAGAACGCGGCGAGCACCACACCCAGCCACAGCACGAGGCTGAGCAGCACGGTCTTGCGGGCGCCGATGCGGGTGGCCACCGCGCCGAGCAGCAGCGCGCCGCCGAAGGCGAGGAACTGCACGATCAGGATCGTGATGATCAGCGTGGACTGGCCGAGCTTCAGCTCCTCGGTGCCGAACTGGCTGGCCAGGGCGATGACGGTCTGGATGCCGTCGTTGTAGACCAGGTAGGCGAGCAGGAAGTACAGGGTCAGGGGGTACGCGCGGAGCCCGCGGATGGTCCGGCCCAGCTGTTTGAACCCGTCGGTGAGCACGTTGCCGCGGACCCGCCCGGCCTCCGCGCCGGGGTGCTCCTTCAGCCAGGCCAGGGGTACGAGCGTGAACACGCCCCACCACACCCCGGCCGACACGATGCACCAGCGCGCCAGGTCGAGGGTGCGCTGCGGGTCCCCGTCGACGCTGAGGGTCTGCACGACCACGAGGTTCAGCGCCAGCAGCAGCCCGCCACCCAGATAGCCCAGCGCCCAGCCGCGCGACGACACCCGGTCGCGGTCGTCGGGCCCGGCCAGCCGCGGCAGGAACGAGTTGTAGATGACGATCGACGCGCCGCCGGAGATGTTCGCGATCAGGAACAGCACCCCGCCCAGCAGGTACCGGTCGCCGGTGACGAACGCCATCGCGATCGTCGCGGCGGCGCCGGTGAACGCGGTCGCGGCCAGCAGCGGCTTCTTGCGCGGCACCCGGTCGGCGATCGCCCCGGTCACCGGCAGCACGAACACGGTCAGGAACACCGACAGCGACACCAGGTACGGGTAGTAGGAGCCGGCCGCGATCGTGATGCCGAGCGGGTGGACCCGGCCGTCGCACTCGTCGGCGCCCAGCGCGCAGCCGGCGGCCAGCTCGGTGACCGTGGTCAGGAACGGCCCCAGGAACACGGTGATGACCGTGGTGGAGAACGCCGAGTTGGCCCAGTCGTAGAAGTACCACCCGGTGCGTTCCCGGCGGGTGCTGCCCGCGGGCGCGGTCGTGTCGGTCGAGGCCATCGGGGGTGCGCTCCTGCGGCTAGGTCTGATCCGGCCGGTAGAACTTAGCGAGCGCCGCGGTCGCCGGGTCCTCCGACTCGGCGAGGGCGGCCCACGGATCCACCGCCGGGGGCAGCTCCTCCGCGGCGTATTCGGCCAGTTCGTGCGGATCCGGGGCCGCGGCGAGGGCGTCGGCGCCGACGGTGCCGGCGTCGATCAGGCCGAGGCTGCTGGAGTCGACCCACGGGAAGCCGTCCACCGGCTCGGGCAGCGGGCCGACGTCGACCTGCGGCGGGAAGAGGTCCACCGGCTCGTCGTTGACCGGCGCCGCGTCGTCCTCGCCCACCTGCTCGTGCTCCGCCGCGGTGGTGAGCTCGGCCTCCGGCTGGTGGTCCTCCCACGCGGGCAGCTGCTCCTCGTGCTCCGGCGGCGCATCCCACGCGCTGTCGTCCTCGTGGTGCGCCTCGGACAGATCCGGCTGGTCCTGCGCGTCGGTGTCGTCGACCGGCCCGAAGTCGTGGTCGAAATGGTGCTCGCCGTCGTGCCCGGCGTCGTGGTGATCGGTCATGACTGCTCCTTCGGGGCGGGGGAGAGCGCCGCCGCCCGGGACAGGACTTCGTCGGCCTTCTTCAGTTTTTGCCGGACCTCGTCGCGGTCCTGCTGTGCCTTCGCCCGTCGGCGTGCCCGCCCGGCCGCGTCCTCCGCGGCCGCCGCGTCCACCTCGGCGATGTGCGCGTCCAGCTCGCGCAGCCGCCGCTCGACGGCGTCGTCGACGGCCACGCTCAGCGCGTGGTGCAGGTCGGTGAGCCGGTACGCCACCTCGTCCGACAACGCCGCCCGCGCCTCGCCCAGCACGTCCCGCAGCCAGATCCTCGCCTGCTGCCGGTCCGACTGCACCCGCCGCCGGTACAGCACGTATCCGCCGGCGGCCAACCCGAGCCCGATCCCGGCGACGGGCACGAGCAGCCCGCCGGCGGCCACGCCCAGCACCGAGGCGCCCAGGATCGCACCGCGCCCGGCCATGAACGCGATCCCGCCGGCCGACAGCGCGATCAGCGCGTTGTCGGCGGATCCGTCGCGCATCGGCGCGGACTCCAGCGTGTGGCGCAGCGTCGCGTTGAGCCCGCCGAGCAGCTGGCCCAGCTCACCGGCGTCGAACACCTCGGCCAGGACGTTCTCGCCGACCTGCCGGAACGTGATCTCCAGGTCCTGCGACAGGCCGACCGCGACCGCCTGCAGCTCGGCGTCGAGCTGCTGCGGCAACGCGTTGAGACCGTCGCGGCCCGCGCCGTCGATGCGGGCGCTCATCTCCTGCTGCACGGCCGCCACCCGGGTGCGCAGCTTGCCGACCACCTCGACGCGGGCCCGCTGGGTCTCGCTGGACAGCAGCAGCGTCCAGTGCCGCGACTCGGTGCGTTTGCGGGCGGCCAGGGCGGCGCGTTCGGCGCGGACCCGCACCAGCTGGGCCGGGTCGGCCTCGGCGGCCTCCACCCGGGCGGCCGCGGCGCTCTCCAGGCGGGCCAGCTCGCCGCGGGCGGCGCGCAGCACGTTGGCCAGCTGCAGCTGGTGCCCGCGGCCGGCCAGGTCGACGAGGGCGTGCTGCAGGCCGGCGATCTGCGACGCGTCGACCAGCGGTGCCTGCTCCTTCGCCGGAACGGCCAGGGCCAGCTCGGCGAGGCGGGCCGACACCGGGAACCAGGGCGCGGCGGCGAAGCGCGGCGCGTGCGCCTGCAGCAGGGCGAGGTTGTCGTCGCGGATGCGGCGCCATCCCGGGTACGCGTCGACCTTCGTCAGCGCGAACACCACGTTGTTGACCCGTTCGCTGGCGGCCACCAGGAACGTCAGCTCCGGTTTGGACAGCGGCGCGGACGCGTCGGCGACGAACAACAGCGCGGTGGCCCGATCGACGGCGTCCAGGGCGACCGCGGTGTGCGCCGGGTCGAGACCACCGACGCCCGGGGTGTCGAGCAGGCTCACATACTGCAGCAGCGGCGCCGGGTGGGTCACCTCGATGCGCCGGGCCCGCTGCTCACCGGTCGCCCACCGGGGCAGGTCGGACAGGTCGCCGACGTCGACGGACTCGCCGCCGGGCAGCACCGCCCGCGCGGCCGCCGGGGAGCCGGGCGGGCCCGGCGTGAAGTGCAGGTAGGTGTTGGTGGCCACGGCGGCGTCCACCGGCGACAGCCCCGGCACGCCCAGCAGCGCGTTGATCAGCGAGCTCTTGCCGCGTTTCGTCTCGCCGACCAGCACGATCGACGGGCGGGTGACCCGGCGGCGGCGCAGCTCGGCCAGTTCGGCGCCGGCGTCCGGGTCGCGCCGGCGCACGTACGCGAGGGTGTCGGCGACGGTGCCCTCCAGCTCCTTCACGGCCGCACCTGCTTGCTGAGCAGGTAGAAGCCGCGGTGCGCAACCTGCGCGACCCGCGACTGCGCCGGGCCGGCCCCGGCGACCGCGTAGACCCGCCACCGGTTCGCCGCGGCCAGCGCGGCGTCGGCCAGCTCGTCGACGCCCGCCTCGGGCAGCCGCAGGATCCACCGCGCGTCCTCGGAGGTGGCCAGCCGGGTCAGCTCCTGCTCCCACTCCACCGGCATCGCGACGGTGCCGGTGGCGACCCGCTGCGCCGCTTCGAGCAGCCGCAGCCGGTGATAGCCGGGCTCGCGCAGCAGCTGCTCCACGGCGTCGCGGATCGCCTCGCGGTCGCGGGGGTCGCCGGTGTGCCCGGCCAGCTTCTCCAGCCGCGCCAGGGCCCAGCCGGCCTTGATGGCGTCGGAGCGCCACGTCATCACGTCGTCGAGGGTGTGCCGCAGCCGGGGGAAGCCGGACGCGGCGACCAGCCGGCGCACCAGCTCACCGGTGCCCAAGTGCTCGTCGGCGGCCAGCTGCACGATCGCGTACCCGATGCCGTAGAGATCCAGCAGGCCCAGCAGGCGTTCCCGCTGCTCGGCCGACACCGGCGCGGCCCGGGTGCGGAACAGGTCGACCGAGGCGAGCAGCACGCCCAGGTTGTCGGCGCGGCTCAGCGCCCGCAGCGCGTCGCAGTCGGCGCTGGTCAGCCGGCCCGCCTCTCCGGTCTCGGCGAGCAGCCCGGCCACCGGGATGACCTCGCTGACCGTGCGGGCCAGCAGCGCCGCCTGCTGCGCGGCCAGGGGCTCGGCGACCGGCCACGGGTCCTCCGCCCCGCCGACCAACGTGTCGATCTTGCCGAAGACGCCGAGCGCGTTGATCGGGGTGGACGCCAGCCGCGCCGACGCCGCCCGGAACGCCTCCAGGGCCCGCACGTCGTCGGCCCGCACCGCCTGGGTGAACACGTAGACGACGGCCTCGGCGGCGGCGACCTCACCGGCGGAGTCGGCGTCGATGTCCGCGTCGAACGGCGCCGTGTTCGTGGTCGTGCCGACGGCCTCCTCGGCGCGCAGCGAGACCTGGGTGTCGGTCGACGCCAGGCCCGGGGTGTCCACCACCGTCAGCGTCTGCAGCTTCTCGCTGGTCAGGGTCACGTCCACGTACGCGACGCGGGCCGCGGGGACGCCGAGACGCTGCGGGATCATGCCGTCGGCGTCCAGCGGGAGGCTCTGCCGGGACCCGTCGCGGCACACCACGTCGACCCGGTCGGCCGGCCCGTAGCGGAACCTGGTCACCACCCGCGTGCACTCGCCGACGGCGGTAGGCGCGACACGGCGCCCGATGAGCGCGTTGACAAGTGTCGACTTTCCGGCTTTCAGACGGCCGGCGATCGCCACGCGCAGTGGCTCATGAAGACGAACGCCGATGTGTCGTACCTGCCCACCGGCTTCCGAACCGACCCTGGCAACGATCTCGTCACACAGTGTGGCCAGCCTGCTGGATAGCGGTCCGGTCACGACGACTCGTCATCGGTGCACACTGTCGGCGACAATGTGCTGACCACGGCCGGGGTCCACATGCTCTCCGCGCTGCCTTCCTGGTGGCGAGGGGACAGACGGGGTGCCTGCCGCACCACAGACTACGGCCGGGGGCCAGGCGGAGGATCCCGTGTTCGTGCCACGACGGGGGAGGGAGGTGAGCGGTGGCTGACGCGTACGCACTGGCCGCCACCGCCGCCACCCACCTACAGCAACCGGGCCTGGTGATCATCACCGGGCCGCCCGGCGCCGGCCGCAGCAGCCTGCTCCGCGAGATCGCCGGCCGGTTCCGCGGCCCGGTGCACGCCGGCGGCGGCCTGGCCATGCTGCGCACCTCACCGGCGCTGGCCCTGTCGCGGGCGGTGCGGGCGCGGCTGCCCGGGCACGACGTCCACCTGCTGGCCGAGGCCGTCCGCTCCCGGGTGCGGGCCGGGCTGCTGCTGCTCGACGACCTGCACTACGCCGACGCGGCCACCCTCACGGCGCTGCCGCTGATCGCCCGGCACTGCCGGGTGCTGGCCGCGCTGCGCACCCCGCACCGCGTCGACGAGTCCGTGCTCACCGGCGCGACGCTGCTGGAGGTGCCGCCC
>NZ_JBFAZH010000233.1:0-8321 GCF_040681735.1 Actinoplanes sp. NPDC051633
TCTGCGGCGCCCGCGGCGGGCGAGCCGACACGGCCGGAGACGACCGAAGTCGCCGCCCCCGGCGGGGAAGCGGCGACTTCGGCGAGGAGTGACGGACTCAGCTGACCTGGATCATGTTCCAGGACAGCGCGGGCAGGACGGCCTGCAGGCGCCCGCCGTCGAGCTTCGGGTCGTCGAGGCGCCTGGTCGTCACCCGCTCCGGCTCGTCCATCGTGTTGATCGCGTCCGGGTCGTCGTCGGAGAGCGCCGTGTGCGTCGCCGAGGTCAGCGACGTCAGCGACCGCAGGTCCACGTCCACCGCCATCGGCTCGGTCTGCGACCGGTTGACCGCGAAGATCGTCACCCCGGACGGGCCCTGCACGGCCACCGCGTCCAGCAGCGGCTGCTCGCCCTGCTCCTCGGTGTCGTACATCGGTGCGGTCGGCTCGACCCGCAGCACCGTGCCGTGCCCGTGCTTGGCGGTCAGGGCGATCGGGTGGAAGCTGGGCTGCCGCCACGCCGGCCCGCCCGGCTCGGTCATGATCGGGGCGATCACGTTGACCAGCTGAGCCAGGCAGGCGATCTTCACGCGGTCGGCGTGCCGCAGCAGGCTGATCAGCAGGTTGCCGACCACCACCGCGTCGGTCACCGAGTAGACGTCCTCGATCAGCCGCGGCGTCTCCTCGATCGTCAGGTTCCGCTCGCCGGCGAACCGGCTCTGGTACCAGACGTTCCACTCGTCGAAGGAGATGTTCATCTTCTTGGAGTGCCGGCCCACCGCGCGCACGTGGTCGGCCGTGGACACGACCGCGTCGATGAAGCGATCCATGCCCGCGGCGGCCGCCAGGAAGCTGTCCCGGTCGTCGCCGCGCTGCTGGTAGTAAGCGTGCATGGAGATGTAGTCGGCCACGTCGTACGTCTCCGTCAGGACCGTCCGCTCCCATTCGCCGAAGGTCGGCATGCTGAGGTGGGAGCTGCCGCATGCGACCAGCTCGATGGTCGGGTCGACCAGACGCATGGCCTTGCCCGTCTCGTGCGCCAGCCGGGCGTACTCCGAAGCGGTCTTGTGCCCGATCTGCCAGGGCCCGTCCATCTCGTTGCCGAGACACCAGACCTTCACGCCGTACGGGTCACCGCCCCGCAGATCCGACCAGTACGTGCCGCCGGGCAGGTTGCAGAACTCGACCAGGGACCGGGCCGCGTCGATGCCGCGCGTACCCAGGTTGACCGCCATCATCGGCTCGACACCGACCCCGGCGGCCCACTTGGCGAACTCCTGCACGCCCACCTGGTTGGTCTCGATCGACCGCCAGGCCAGATCGAGCCGCGTCGGCCGTTCGTCGCGGGGGCCGATGCCGTCCTCCCAGCGGTAGCCCGAGACGAAGTTCCCACCGGGGTAGCGCACGATCGGCACGCCGAGCTCACGCACGAGATCGGCGGTGTCCGTCCGGAACCCGTCCGCGTCGGCGGACGGGTGCCCGGGCTCGTAGATGCCAGTGTAGACGCAACGTCCCATGTGCTCCACGAACGATCCGTACAACCGGGGGTCGACTTCTCCCACCCGGAACGACGGGTCGACGGTGAAGGACGCGTTGAGCATGATCAACCTTTCAGGCCGGTGCCGGCGATGCCCTCGACGATGTTGCGCTGGAAGAGAAGGAAGACGGCGACGAGCGGGACGGCGCCGAGCACGGCCGAGGCCATGACGTCGGCATAGCGGATGCCGAACGAGCCCTGCACCGTCGCCAGGCCGACCGGAATCGTCATGATGTCCGGATTGCTCAGCACCAGCAGCGGCCACAGCAGGTCGTTCCACGACTGGACGAACGCGAAGATGACGACCGCGGCGACCGCGGGACGGGCGAGCGGCATGATCACCTTGCGGTAGATGCCCCAGAAGTTGGCGCCGTCGATCCGGGCCACCTCGTCGAGCTCACGGGGCAACCCGTCGAAGAACTGCTTGAAGATGAACACCGCGACCGCGGTCGGGATCTGCGTGGCGCTGACCGCCCAGAACGTGTTCAGGATGCCGAGCGAGTCCATCTCGCGGAACTGCGGCACGATCAGCACCTGGCCGGGGATCATGATGCCGGCGAGAACCAGGAAGAACAGATGGTTGCGGTACTTGAACCGCATCCGCGAGAAGGCGAACCCGGCCAGGCTGGCCACGATCACCGTACCGATGGCGGTCATCGTCGAGATGATCAGGCTGGAGCCGAACCAGCGCAGGATGTCGGTGTCGCGCAGCACGCGGCCGAACGCGTCGAAGGTCGGGTTGTCGATCAGCCACCGGGTCTCGGTGGTCTCCTCGTTGGGCTTGAGCGCGGTGTCGATCGCCCACAGGATCGGGACCAGCCAGATCAGCGCGAACGCGATCAGCACGCCGGCGCAGATGCGGTTGAAGAGCTTGGTGCGGGAGTCGGCCCGGGCGACGTCGGCACGCGCCTTCTCGGCGGTTGCCGGGGCTTCGTCGGTGATGGTCATGTCAGCCCTCCTTCTGCTGGCGGCGGACGATCCCGAACCAGACGGCGGAGACGGCCACCACGACGAGGAAGAACAGCATCGACGCCGCGGCCGCGTACCCGGTGCGGAAGTTGGTGAAGCCCTCGTCGTAGATGTACTCCAGGATCGATCTCGTGGCGAAGTTCGGGCCGCCCTGGGTCATGATGTACATCTGGTCGAAGACCTTGAGCGAGGCGATGACCTGGAGCACCACCACCAGGGTCGTGGTGCGGGCCAGCAGCGGGACGGTGATCCGCCAGATCTGCTGCCACGGTCCGGCGCCGTCCATCGAGGCCGCCTCGTACAGCTCGCGGGGAATGTCCTGCAGCCCGGCCAGGTAGAGCACGAAGTTGAAGCCGAGCGTCCACCAGATCGTGGTGAGCGCGAGCGACGGCATCGCCCAGATCGGGTCGCCCAGCCAGTTCGGCGCGGTGATGCCGATCTTCGCCAGGCCGGTGCCCAGCAGGCCCAGCTCAGGCGTGTAGATGAAGATCCAGATCAGCGCGATGACGGCGGACGGCAGGATGTACGGCATGAAGAACGCCAGCCGGAAGAACCAGCGCCCGCGCTTGGCCCGGTCGGCGAGCAGCGCGAAGACGAAGGCCAGCAGGATCAGCGGCGGCGTGGTCAGGATCGTGAACCAGACCGTGTGCCACAGCCCCGCCCAGAAGTCGGAGCTCTGCAGCGCCTCGGCGTAGTTGCCGAAACCGGCGAACGAGCCCAGGCCCGGCTTCACCAGGCTGGTGTCGAAGAAGCTCATCACCAGGCCGTAGATGGCCGGACCGATGATGAAGGCCAGATACAGGATCAGGAACGGCGCGAGGAAGGCGGCCGCCGGCAGGCCGTGTGTCCACGGCTTGCCGTGCCGCGGCTCGGGCGCCTGTGTGCCGCTCCGCCGGCGTACCGGTGTCTCGGTGGTGGTCACCGTCGTACCCCCTTAGATCGGCGAGGCGGTTTTGGCGAGGCCGGTCAGCGCCGTGCGCATCTGCTCGAGCGCGGCGGCCGGCTGCTCCTGCCCGGCGAGGACGGTCGCGATGTTGGAGCCCGTGATGATCTCGAAGTTGGAGCCGGAGCCGGAGTACCACCCGTCCGGGTCGTACGCGGCGCCCTCGGCCGCGGCCGCGTAGTTCGCCTGCGGCTTGAGGGCCTTGAACTCGGCGCTGTCCCGGAACGGCAGCCAGGACGGCACGTGCCCGCCCTCGGCCCACGTCTTGCTCTGGTCGAGGAACGACTTGATCAGGCCCATCGCCCGGTCCTTGCGGGCCCCCTGGACGCCCTTCGGGATCACCAGGGTGTGCGAGTCGGCCTGCACCGAGTACTTGTCGCCGCCGTAGAGGTTGGGGAACAGCGTCATGGAGAACGGCGTCTTCGCGGTCTGGAAGGTGGAGATCTCCCACTCGCCCTGGAAGTAGAAGCCGGCCTGCCCGGTCGCGAAGGCGGCCACCGACCCCGCGTAGTCGAGGTTGCCCGGCACCGCGCCGTCCTTGGTCATGGACTGCATGAACTGCAGCACCTGCATCGCCTTGGCCTCGTCGATCACCACCTTGCGGCCCTCGTCGGCGAGGGTCTCGCCGCCGAGCTGGCTGTACCAGGACTGGAACATCCGCCACGGCGTCGAGGTGTCGGAGGTGATCGCCGTGACCCCGCCGTACACCTTGGTGACGTCCTTGGCCTTGTTCATGGCGTCGATGAACTTCTCGGGGCTGTCGATCGTCTGCAGCGCCCCGGAGGAGTCGAGCAGTCCGGCCTTCTCGCAGATCTCCGTGTTGTAGAACATCACGAACGGGTGCGTGTCCAGCGGGATCGCGTACGACTTGCCCTCCACCAGCCCGGCGTTCCAGGCGGTCTGGTCGAGCTGGTTCACCGCGATGCCGACCTTCGCCATGTCGTCCGGCGTGATCTCCTCGAGCAGGTCCGAGGCGACCAGCGTCTTCGCGCGGGTCAGGTGCGACACGGCCATGTCCGGCGGCTTCCCGCCGAGCGTGGCCAGCGACAGTTTCGTGTAATAGGGATTGCCCCAGGCCAGGGTCACGGCCTTGAGGTCGATGCCGGGATTTGCTGCGCGGTAGTTGTCGATCATCGACGTCATGCGGACGCCGTCACCACCGCCGAAGAGATTCCAGTAAGCGAGCGAGCCGGCCGCGTCACCGCCGGTGCCTAGCCCGCTGAGGACCGGGGCGGAACAGCCGGCGAGGGTCGCGCCCGCGCCGAGGCCGACCAGGCCGCGCAACACCGCACGCCGGCTCAGATAGCTGGTCATGCCCCGACCATGCTCCGGCGGCGGCGAATGGTCCATAGGCAAATGCGAGAATGCTCTTACTTGATTCGAGAATCTTCGAACATCAGCAGCGCGTCGATCTCCGCGGGCGGCATCGGCCGGGCAAAGTGGAAGCCCTGGGCGTAGCGGTAGCCCAGCTCGGCGAGCCGTTCCGCCTGCGCCGCCGTCTCCACGCCCTCGGCGACGGCCTGGACACCTAGGCCGTCGGTGATCCCGATCAGACCCTCCACGATCACCGCCTGCGGCGTGCTCGCGGACACCCCGTCGACAAATGACTTGTCCACTTTGAGGATGTTCACCGGGCAGCTGACCAGCAGGCTGAGCGACGACTGCCCGGTGCCGAAGTCGTCCAGCGCGACCTGCAGGCCCAGGTCGTGCAGCTCGCGGACCGCGTCCAGCCCGGAGCCCAGCACGGCGGTCTCGGTGACCTCGGCGACCAGCCGCGACGGCTCGACACCCCAGGTGTCCAGCAGCGCCGCGACGGACGCCGCGAACCCGGGCTCCTGCAGCTGGCGCGCCGAGATGTTGACGCTGATCCTCTCGAGCATCGGCCAGGCGGCGGCCTGCGCGACGACCTGCTCGAGGACCCACCGGCCCAGCTCGACGATGAAGCCGCTGCGCTCGGCGAGCGGGATGAAGACCGCCGGCGACGCCCGGTGCCAGCGGACGAGGGCCTCCACCCCGATCACGCGGCCGTGCGGCAGCTCGACGATCGGCTGATAGACGACGGACAACTCGCCGCGGACGATGGCCTGCCGCAGGTCCGCGCTCAGCATCGCGTCCATGTCGGCCAGCTGATCCATGATCGGGTCGTACCAGGCCCAGCGGCTGCCGCCCGCGCTCTTCGCGGCGTACATCGCGACGTCCGCGCGGCGCATGACCTCCTCCGGGGAGTCGCCCGGCGCGCTCTCGGTCACGCCGACGCTGATCCGCGGCGCCAGGTCGTTGCCGTCCAGCAGCAGCGGCCGCTGCACGTGGTCGACCAGACGCTGCAGCAGCGCCGCCGGGTCCCCGCTGAAGAGAATCGTGAACTCGTCGCCGCCGAGGCGGGCCAGCACGTCGGCGGGCCGCAGCGCCTCGGTCAGGCGCCGGCTGACCGCCTTGAGCAGCGCGTCGCCGGTGCCGTGGCCGAGCCGGTCGTTGACCTCCTTGAAGTCGTCGAGGTCGAGCAATGCCACGTGGAACGTCTCGCCGGCGGCCAGCCGCTCGGTCACCTTCTCGGCGAACAGGGTGCGGTTCGCGGTCTCGGTCAGCGTGTCGTGGGTGATCTGGTGATCCAGCCGGCGCTGGTAGTCGCGCATCTCCCGCAGGTTGGCGTCGACGGTGGTGAGCAGGCGGCCGTTGTCGCGCAGCACGAGGATCTGGCGCAGCATCGCCAGCGCGGTCAGCGCCACCGTGCTGCCCGCGATCAGCTTGCCCTCGGTCGTACGCGTGATCTCCGAGCCGAGCAGGACCGCGTCCATGCCCGCCACCCCCAGGTAGGGCAGCACGCTGAACCCGCGCCGGGCGCGTTTCACGGGCTCCGGGGTGGCCGGGGCGCGGAGCTGCCGGTAAGCGGCGATCTGCGTGAACACGGCGACGACCGGGATGGCCAGCAGAGTCGTGGACAGGTGCGGCCGCCCGTGCAGCAGCGGCATCATCGCCCCGGATGTGAGGGCCAGCGCGAGGCCGAGCGCGAGCCACCGCAGCGACACCCGGTCCAGCCCGCCGGCGCCGCCGAACGCGACCTTGATCGCCGCGGTGAGGGAGACCGCCGCGATGGTGATCAGGCAGAGGATCGGCACCAGCGAGCCGGTCTGTGACAGCAGCGCGCGCCCGCTTCGCAGGGAGAGCTGCCACATCAGCACGCCGCTGGTGAGCAGAATGATGCCGACGTCGAGCCCGAACCGGGTCCACTCACCCGCGGAGCGGCGACCGACCGGCAGCCGCAGCAACGACCAGACCATGCCGCCGAGCACGGTGACGTACAGCGCCGCGGCGGTCGGGCCGAGCCGCTGCGACGGCGTGCCGCCGCCGAAGGCGTCGAGCGCGTTGGCGGCTGTCGCGGCGGCCAGGATCAGGCAGGTGACGGCGACGCGGAGCCAGAAACGGCGGACGTCGGCAGGCAGCGAACGCTTCGTGAAGACGGCGAAGCCGGTGTACGCGGCCAGCACGGCACCGGCCGGCAGCGGCGCCCACCCGGCCAGCGTGTTGTGCCACTGGTGTCCCAGCCCCACCAGGAACCACAGATACGTCACCGCGAGCAGCGCGAACCCGCCGAGCAGCGGGGCGGGCACGCGCCACGGAGGGGACATGTCTCGATGATCGGACTCCGGCGGGCGACTTGTAGCTTTTCGGCGGTTTTACCTGAGCCCGCCGATCTCCTGCGTCCAGAGGCGGTCGGTCAGCTGGTCGAGCGCCCGGGCCAGGTGCCGGCGGTACGTGCTCAGCGGCAGGTCGAGGACCTGGGCGGCGGCTTCCTGGGTGGGCGCGGGGCGCAGATAGGTGCGGTGCAGGACGGCGCGCAGCCGGTCCCCGCCCGGCTGGTCGCCGAGGTCCGCGGCAGCCGTCTCGATCGTGGTGCGGAGGTGGCCGGTGCTGGGCCCCTGCGGGGTGGCCGCCAGCGCGGAGCCCATCAGCGGGTTCGCGCCGAGCAGGTCGGAGCGGTGCAGGTTCTGCAGGGCGGCCCGGACCGCGGCGGCGAACCGGGGGCGGTCCAGTGGCGGCGGCCGCAGCGAGGCGGCCGGCGGTGGTCCGGTGCCGCCGCAACGGCCGCGTTCGACGAGCAGGTCGAGGTAATCGCCGACCGGCAGGCGTCGCCAGTCCATGCCGTAGGCGACGTGCCGCAGGCCGGCGATTTCGGCCTCGGCCAGCGGGGCGGCGGCCAGGTAGTCGAAGAAGGGCGTCCAGTATTCGACGTCGACCGCGACGATGACCGACCATGCGAGGGGGCGGGTCAGCCACTCGGTCAGGGCGACGGAGGCGGCCAGCAGCGCGTACCGGTCGCGGTTGCCTTCGCGGGCGCCGGCGAAACGCAGGATGTCCACGCGCTCGCCGGGCCGCAGCGGCCCCTTGCGGGCGATCTGGTCGAGCACGGCCCGCACGATCGGATCCTTGTCCTCCAGCGTCGATCCGCTCGGCGAGTCCACACGGTAGGCGAAGCCGGCGACCTCGCCGCCGGCCCGGATCACGCTCAGGTGCTCGGGTGACTCGCCGAGCCAGGCCCGGGCGAGGGCGGCGCTCGCGGAGCTCTCGAACCGCTCGATGATCGTGCAGACCTGCTCGTGGTCGCCGGCGCGGGCCGGCACGACCGTGGCGGAGCCCTGCCCCCGCAGGTCGAAGACCTCCCCGACGAGCGGGGTGTTGCGCAGCAGGAAGAGCATCTGCTGGGCGCGCGCCTGCCGGTCCGGTCCGGTGGCGTCGCGCAGGGTGGCCACCGCGTGGTCCCGGATGGCCCGGTGATACGACAGATACCGCTCCGGCGCGCGGCGTTCGAACTCGGCGTCGAGCACGTTGCGGACCAGGTCGTGGGCGAACAGCCCGCGCGGGGTGCTCGTGACGAACGGCCGCCGGACCAGCCATC
>NZ_JBFAZH010000234.1:0-8318 GCF_040681735.1 Actinoplanes sp. NPDC051633
CGCTGCACCACATGTACGCCTGGTCGAGGTGCGAGGCCTGCCAGATGACGAAGAGGATGTGGTGCCCGGTGTAACCGGAGGTCGAGATGTTGAACGAGATGTTCTGCGACGGCGCGTACCGGCCGGTCTGCGTGATGAAGTCAAGGTTGCCCCACCCGAGCCGTTGCGTGGCCGGGTTGAACCCCTGCTTGCTGACGTAGACGCGGAAGTAGTCGGCACCGTGACTTGCCTGGTCGTACAGGCGGACGGTGAAGTTGCTGCCGACATTGCTCGTCTTCCAGGCCCCGGGCTGGTTCAGGCTGTTGTTCCTGGCGAGGCCGTTGCTGCACAGCTGACCGTCGGGGGTGCGGGCCTGGAACTGGCCACCGAGGCCGTCGCGCAGCGCGCTCATCCAGTTCCACATGGTGTCCGGGTTGGCCTGGAACGCCTGGTAACACATGGGGTCCTGCTGCTGCATGGCCGGGTTGGTGTGTTGGCTGCCCCAGGCTTGCCAGCATTGGTACGCCCGGGTTGCCGGGCTCACGATGGTGCCGTGGGCGTGGGCCGGACCCGCTGAGGGCAGCAGGCCGACCACCATGACGAGCAGTACCACGAGTACTCGTACGGGCTGGCGGACGGCTGAGCGGTGTTGCCGACCGGACTGGCTGGACTCGCGTGGAGACACGGTAGGTCCTCCATTCTTCGGCGTTCGGGGATATGGGAGCGCTCCCAGAATTGCATCGCAAGTGTCCGGATATCAATAGATGTCTATGGCTTGATGGTGCCAAGTTCGCTGTAGATGCCAACTACCGCATCGACGAGTCGGCCGCATGGGGGGCGGCAAGACGGTGCTTTCGTATTGGCAGCGATCGATGTAGTGTGGGAGCGCTCCCAGTCGCGTCCGCCACTTTGCTCGAGGAGCCGAACATGCCGCGGCGTTGTCGCTCGGTCACCACGTTGGCCGGCCTGCTCATTCTGACCCTGTCTGCGCTGCTGTCGACCTCGGCGTCCGCGGCCGGCACTGCCGCGGTCGGCATATCCCACACCCGCCCGGTGCCGCTCACCGAGCTGACCGTGGTATCCGAGCAAGTGGCTTCCGGTCTGCGGCGTCCAATCGCGATCACCGGGCTGCCGGACGGCCGGATGCTGATCGCGGAGAAGAACGGCACTGTCCGCGCCTACCATCCCGACACCGGCTTGGCGGCCGACCCGGTGCTCGACCTGACCGCCCGGATCGACACGTCGGACAACGAGCGCGGCCTCCTCGGTATCACCCCCGCGCCGAACTTCGCGCGGACCGGCATGCTGTACGTGGCCTACACGAGCCTGCCGGCCGGCGCGTTGACCCTGGCGCGGCTGCACATCGGCGCCCCGGAGCGGCTGCAGGTGCTGCTCACCCAGGAACACGCGGAGTACGGCAACCACAACGGCGGGCAGGTGGCGTTCGGCCGCGACGGCTACCTCTACTGGTCCACCGGCGACGGCGGCCACGCGAACGACCCGTTCAAGGCCGGTCAAGACCTGGGCACTCTGCTCGGCAAGATAGTTCGGATCGACGTCAACCGCGCCTGCGGGACAAAGCCCTACTGCGTGCCCGCCGGCAACCCGTTCGTCCGCACGCCGGGCGCTCGACCGGAGATCTGGCTCTACGGGCTGCGCAACCCGTGGCGGTTCTCCGTCGACCCGGTTGACAACTCGCTGTGGATCGGCGACGTCGGCCAGGGCCTGGTCGAGGAGATCAACCACATCCGCCCCTGGCAGGGCGGGGCGAACCTCGGCTGGTCCTGCAAGGAGGGCACCCCGGTGTTCGACCCGGAGCAATGCCGGCCGGGGGTGCGATACGTCGACCCGGTCTTCGAGTACGAGCACTACCTCACGGAGAACTGCTCGGTGACCGGCGGCGTGGTGTACCGAGGAATCCGGACGCCCGAGGCTCGGGGCACCTACATCGCGAGCGACTACTGCTCGACCCTCGCGTTTGCCGTGCGCCCCAAACCTGGGGGCGGCTACGAGTCCGCCACGATCGGCAACTTCCCTACCCAGCCGACTGCGTTCGGCACCGACGTGCACGGCGAGCTGTACGTGCTCAGCGACCTCCCGGGATGGCTGAACCGGGTGCGGTTCGAGCGGGTCCCGCCGGCCTAGCGGCACGGTCCGTCGACACGGCTGCACTCATCTCCGCAGGAGGGACACGGCCACATTGGACCGCTCGCTCCGGCTCGGCGTCAGCACAAACCGCGGCTCGGTCGACCGAGCTGTGTCTAGCAGCGGACCGGATGACGAAGTCTCCAGGGGATCACCCACGGAGATGGCGGCGGGTCGCCGAGCGCGACCCAGATAACGCGGGGCGTCCGGGGGCTCGGCCCCCGGAGCTGGCATCGTGGGGCGGACGGGACTCGAACCCGTGACCGATCGATTATGAGTCGACTGCTCTAACCCGCTGAGCTACCGCCCCGTTCCGGCGGCGATCCTATCCTCTGGGATCTACCTGATCCACTGATCTAAGCTCGCACCGCGCCAGCCCCGAGTGTCGCCAGCACCGCCCCTGCCGTGCGCCAACCGCCTGCCAGCGCCCCCTGTATGGACGGGCTGTCCCGGTGGTCCCCCGCCACGAACAAGCCGTCGCCCAGCGACACCGGCTTGCGCAGATCGCCCTGCGGGGCCGGCGCCGCCGGCAGTGCCTGCGGCAGGGTCACCACCTCGAGCAGTTCCCATTCGGACGCATTCTCGGCGCCGTAGAGGCGGGCCAGCTCCACCCGGATCACCTGCTCCGACGCCCCCGACGGCGCGGACACCCCGACCACCGACGCCGCGATCAGGCTCTTCCCGGGCGGGGCGTACGACGGCGCCGCGTTGCTCATCACGACCGTGTTGGCGATGATCTCGCGGCGGTCGCCGTCCAGCAGCAGAGTCGGCTCGTCGATCGGGGGCTTGTCGGCGCCGAAGTAGAAGGTCGTCAGTCCGTGCATGTCCGGCGCCGGCAGGCGTGGGAGCAACGACGATGCCGTGGCCGGGTCGGTGGCCACGATGACCGCCCGGCAGCTGATCTCGCCGCCGTCGGTGACCACCGTGCCGGAGCCGACGGACAGCGTCCGCACGTTGACCAGCAGTTGGGGGTACGGCAGCGGGCCCGCGATCGCCGCCGGGAGGGCCGCCATGCCGGCCGCCGGGACGCCGATCTTGCCCCGCGCGAAGGAGCGCAGGTACATCGCCAGGACGTGGCTGGACGTGTCGAGGGCACGGTCGCCGAAGACGCCGGAGAGGAACGGCCGCAGCACCTCCTCGATGATCCGGTGCGACAGCCCCGCCCGGCGCAACGCCTGCTGCGCGGTGCACTCCGGCTCCTGCAGCAGCCGGGCCGCGGGGATCGAGGCGTACCGGGCCGCCAGCGCCGCGAACCTGACCCGGTCGCCGAGGGTGCCGACGTCGGACGACAACGAAGAGGGAGTAAAGCCCAGGCGGTGCAGCTCACCGCCCCGGCGCACCAGGACCCCTCGAGTGAAGTAGCGCATGTCGAGGGCGTCGATGTCGACCAGGGCGGGCACCCGCGGGTACGCCGTGTTGAGCACCTGGAAGCCACGGTCGAGGTGCCATCCGTCGATCACGTCGGTGGCGACCCGGCCGCCGAGCCGGTCGGCGGCCTCCACGAGCAGCCACTCGACCCCGGCGCGGTCCAGTCGACGGGCAGCGGCGAGCCCGGCCAGACCGCCGCCCACGATGACGACGTCCACCTTCACGGGCTGCGACACAGACACCTCACAGAGCGACAACCGACGCAGACTTCAGCCTAGCCGGGCGAAAGGTGTGAGGAGCGGGAGATGCTGAGACCAGAGGCTCCCCGAATAGGACTCGAACCTATAACCTGCCGGTTAACAGCCGGCTGCTCTGCCAATTGAGCTATCGGGGAATGGCACCGCCGGAGTCTCTGCCGAAGCAGGCCTCCCTTGCGACCGGAACAACAGTACATGACCCCGCACCCCCCTTGTCGACGGGGTTGCCCATGCGTGGCGAAACCACGCGGGATGAATGACAGCGGGGCAGGATGGGTATGCCAGCGATCAGACGCAAGCGCGTCTTGAACGGAAGGAGCCGCCATGCGCGGAAAGCTCATGTTCATCAGCGGTCTCGCGGCGGGCTTCGTCCTGGGCAGCCGTGCCGGCCGAGAGAAGTACGAGGAGATCCGGACCAACGCCAAGAAGGTGTGGGAGCACCCGACTGTGCAGGAGGCCGCCGGGGTCGCCCAGGCGCAGGCCAACAAGCTCTACTCCGAGGGCAAGGACAAGCTGGACCAGTCGAAGCTTGGCCAGAAGCTGCACTCCGAGAGTGGCAGCAGCACCAGCACCAGCACCAACGCCAGTGAGTTGAGCAGCTCGAACACCAGCACCGGCACCAGCACCACCTACTGAGCGAACCGGGTGGGGGCCCTCCGATCGGGAAGGCCCCCACCCGGAACTCAGGACGACGACGAGAACGCGGCGTCGAAGGCCGCCGAGGGCGGGTCGAACGCCAGCCGTCGCACGAATTGCAGCGCCTCGGGCGCTCCGAGGAGCCGGTCCATCCCGGCGTCCTCCCATTCGATGGAGATCGGGCCGTCGTACCCGATCGCGTTGAGCGCCCGGAAGCAGTCCTCCCACGGGACGTCGCCGTGCCCGGTCGAGACGAAATCCCAGCCCCGTCGCAGGTCTGCCCACGGCAGGTGTGAGCTCATCCGGCCGCGCTTGCCGTCGCCGGTGCGCACCTTCGCGTCCTTGCAGTCGACGTGGTAGATGACGTCTTTGAACTCGAGGATGAAGTTCACCGGGTCCAGGTCCTGCCAGACGAAGTGGGACGGGTCCCAGTTCAGCCCGAAGGCCGGCCGGTTGCCGATGGCCTCCAGAGTGCGGCGGGTGGTCCAGTAGTCGTACGCGATCTCACTGGGGTGCACCTCGTGCGCGAAGCGCACTCCGACCTCGTCGAACACGTCCAGGATCGGGTTCCACCGGTCGGCGAAGTCCTGGTAACCGGCCTCGATCATCGACGCGGGCACCGGCGGGAACATGGCGATCGTGTGCCAGATCGAGGAGCCGGTGAAACCCACGACCGTGTTGACGCCGAGCTTGGCGGCGGCGCGCGCGGTGTCCTTCATGCGTTCGGCGGCCCGCTGCCGCACGCCCTCGGGGTCGCCGTCGCCCCAGATCGCGGAACCGACGATGTCCTGGTGCCGCTGGTCGATCGGGTGGTCGCAGACGGCCTGCCCGACCAGGTGGTTGGAGATCGCGTACACGGACAGCCCGTATTGCTTGAGCATGTCCTGCTTGCGCTGGATGTAATCGTCCTCGGCGAGGGCCCGGTCCACCTCGAAGTGGTCGCCCCAGCAGGCGATCTCCAGGCCGTCGTAGCCCCACCCGGAGGCGAGCCGGCAGACCTCCTCGAAAGGCAGGTCGGCCCACTGGCCGGTGAAGAGCGTGATCGGTCGCGGCATTTCATCTCCCTCGTCGCATGCGTTTGTGGGCGGCGAGGGCGGCCGACCGGGTGGCACGCGGATCTCGGCGAGACGACCGGCCGGGTTTGCGCCTCCCGGGACCGGTCCGCCGTTCGCCCGGCAGTGCCGAAACCAAATCTAGATGAGCCGGAGACAAGACGCGAGCGTTAGGCGGCGCGAGCTTGGTGGGGCGGTGAGAGCCCGAGGCTCTCCAGCTCATTCCAGGTGTACGCGAGATCCGCAGCGGCCTCCGCGGGGGTCCCCTCGGCCGGCACGTGCAGATATTCCGTCACCGGCGCCGGTCCGCCGACCAGCTCCCGCAGCGCACCCCGCCACACGTCCACGGTGGCGGTGAGCGGAGCCGGCGGGGCGACGTGCAACGGCACGATGCGGCGCACCCGCCACGGGCCGGGCGGCATCTCCTCGAGCGCCTCGGGCAGGTCGTCCACGTGCGCCCCGGCCGGGTTGGTCACCGGATGCGGCTCGCCGGGCCGGACGAAGGCACGCAGGGCGGCCAGCGCGGCCGGTGGTTGCGCCGCCTCGACCGCCACGGACAGGTCGGCCCGGATCACCGAGATGCCGGCCGCGGCGAGCCGGCTCAGGGTGTCCGCCGGCTCCTCCCAGGTGCAGGCCAAGCTCGCCAGGTCCAGGCAGACGCCGATGCGCTCCTTGCCGACGCGGGCGAGCGCCGCGATGGTCTGGTCGGTGGCGTCGAGCACGCAGCCGGGCTCGGGCCGCATGCCCACCTGGACGGCGCGCCCGGTGTGCCAGGCGACCTCGGCGAGCCTGGCGGAGAGCCGGCCCATGATGCGGGCCGCCGCCTTCTCCTTGGCTTCGTTCCAGCCGGCCCGCCGGCCCATGCCCATCGTGGTGACCGCGCCGCGGACCGCGTCGTCGGGCAGCAGGTCGACCAGGATGCGAGCCAGGTCGAGGGTGTACTCGAGCCGGGCCGGGTCGCTCCAGTCGGGCTCGTCGGCCCCTCCGGCAGATGCCTCGCCGCCGCCCTCGGCGTAGGGGCCCCCGCTCAACGTGACGACCTCGAGCCCACGGGCATCGAGCTCGCCCCGAAGCCGGGTGCGGAGGCGCCCGTCGACAGCGAGGGCGGCGGCGAGGGAGGGCGGCAGCCATAGGCTCACGCCGAGGGTGTCGACATCGAGCCGGGCGCGGATCGCGGAGGCATACGTGTCGAGACGGCTGATCACGGCGGGCAGGTCGCGCGCCGCACGGATGTTGACCCCGGAACTCAGGTGGACGAGTCGGCCGGAACGGTGACGCAGACGCATCAGAGTCCTCCCTGGACAGGTGCACCGGTGCATGTGCACGTGCATTCGCGCGTGCTCACCGTTCCAGTATGGACCAAATGATCGCCGCGCTCCGACGTGCGTACGGCGCTCCGCAGGGCTGCCATGACGCCTCCATCCGTGGGGTTGTCTGGCCCCGGATACGAGACTCGACGTGCCCTCGGATCAGCAGCCGTACCCCCCGTGCGACGTCCTGACCGGCGCGAACATGATCCATTCCGCCGGTCCACTTCGGCCTTCGAGGCCGCCGCCGAAGGGCGTGACCTGCCTCGGAATGCCGGTTCGGAGACCCTCGAAAGTCGGCTGAGAGCGTTCTCCGCGTTCATGATGTGCACGAACGGACGTGCACGAGACGATCACAAGTGCCGATGCCACCGTGCATGTATGCATCCCTGATGCACAAAGGGGCAGTCCGTCGCGCGCCGTCGACGCGGGGCGCAACCGCGTCGTCCCTCGCGGCGCGCGACGGAAGATCACACCGAGGCGATCGCCGCGGGTTCCACCTCGACCCACGCGGCCGACCCGGCCGACCGCTCGACAGCGTCCAGCACCAGCTGCACCTGCAGCGCGTCGGCGAACGACGGCGTGGGGTTCTGACCGGTTCCGATCGCCTCGATCAGGTCCCGCATCTCATGGGTGAACGAGTGCTCGTAGCCGATCGGGTGGCCCGGCGGCCACCACGCCGACATGTACGGGTGGTCGGGCTCGGTCACGATGATCTTCGCGAAGCCCTGCTCGGCGCTCGGCCGCCGGGCGTCGTAGAACTCCAGCTCGTTCATCCGCTCGAAGTCGAAGGCCAGCGAACCCTCCGACCCGTTGATCTCCACCCGCAGCCCGTTCTTGCGGCCGGTGGCGAACCGGGTGGCCTCGTAGGTGGCCACCGCTCCCCCATCGAGCCGGGCCAGGAACAGCGCGGCGTCGTCCACGGTGACCTCGCCCCGGGCGGTGCCGTTGCTGGACGCGGCCAGACCCGCCGACTCGGCCGGCAGCGGGCGCTCCCGCACGAACGTCTCGGTCAGCGCGGACACCGAGGCGATCCGCTGGCCGGTGACGAACTGGGTGAGGTCGACGATGTGCGCCCCGATGTCGCCCAGGGCGCCCGAGCCGGCCAGCTCCTTGCGGAGCCGCCAGACCAGGGGGAACTCGGGGTCGACGATCCAGTCCTGCAGGTAGACCGCCCGGACGTGCCGGATGGTGCCGATCCGGCCGGCCTCGATCAGCTGCCGCATGAGCGCCACGGCGGGCACCCGGCGATAGTTGAAGCCGCACATCGCGCGTACCCCGCGGGTTTGCGCACTCGCCGCGGCCGCGGCCATCTCCCGCGCCTCGGCCACCGAATTGGCCAGGGGTTTCTCGCAGAGGACGTGCTTGCCGGCGGCCAGCGCGGCCAGCGTGATCTCGGCGTGCGTGTCGCCCGGGGTGCAGACGTCGATCAGATCGATGTCGTCCCGGTCGATCAGCGAGCGCCAGTCGGTGGTGTACGACGACCAGCCGAGCTTGGCGGTGATATTCTTACAAAGAATATTATTATATTTAGACAACATTACAAATTTTTTAAGAAGTAATTTTGCTTTTCG
>NZ_JBFAZH010000235.1:0-8317 GCF_040681735.1 Actinoplanes sp. NPDC051633
GAACCCTTAACTAAACTTGGAGACGAATGTCGGCATAGCGTGAGCTATTAAGCCGCCGGGACGGTCGGCGCGGCCACCCGGCGGATCGGCATCCTGAAGGCGCTCGGGTGCACACCGGCCGGGATCGTCCGCGCGTACGTCGCCCAGGCGCTGCTACCGGCCGGCGGCGGCGCGGTCGCCGGCATCGTCGCCGGCAACCTGATCGCGCTGCCGGTGCTGGCCGAGACCGAGGAGATCTACGGCTCCGCGAACACCACGATCGCGTGGTGGGTGACCGTCCTGGCGGCCGCCGGGGTGCTGGCGGTGGTGGCGGTGACCGCCTGGGCGGCGGCGCTGCGGGCCGGCCGCCTGCGCACTGTGGACGCCATCGCGGTCGGGCGCACACCCGCGCCGGCACGTGGACGGTGGGCGGCGCGGCTGGCCGGGCGGCTGCCCGTGTCCCGGCCGGTGGGGCTGGGCGTCGCCCGTCCCTTCGCCCGGCCGGTCCGCACCATGGCGATCCTGCTGGCGGTGACGGCCGGCGCGGCGGCGGCCACGTTCGCGATCGGGCTCGGCGCTTCGCTGCTCCGCATCCAGACCGCCGTCCAGCAGAACACCGCGGACGTCACGTTGGCCGGCAGATCCACCGCCGACCCGGCGGTCGTGCTCGCCACGATCGCGGCGCGGGACGGCACGCGCGCGGCGTACGGGATCACGCAGGCGCCCGCCACCGCCGCGGGCCTCACCGATCCGTTCCCCGTCACCACCGTTGCCGGCGACGCCTCCTGGGACGGGTTCGAGATGGTGTCCGGGCGCTGGTTCGCCGCACCCGGCGAGGCCGTCGCCGGGGCCCCCTTCCTGGCGGCGACCGGGTCGCGGGTGGGGGACACCGTCACGATCGATGCCGGCGGCACATCCGTGCGGCTGCGCATCGTCGGCGAGGTCTTCGACACCGGCCGCGGGGTGTTCACCGACGCCGGGACGA
Organism: Actinoplanes sp. NPDC051633; assembly: GCF_040681735.1. Lineage (NCBI taxonomy): Bacteria > Bacillati > Actinomycetota > Actinomycetes > Micromonosporales > Micromonosporaceae > Actinoplanes > Actinoplanes sp. NPDC051633. The sequence continues at coordinate 965 of NZ_JBFAZH010000235.1, forward strand.
TCCCCGATCTGGGATCGGACGAGTTCCGCATCGCGCTCACCGACGGCACCGACGCCGGCGCCTACGCCGAGGCGCTGACCACGGCGTTCGCCTCCCAAGGCCTGACCGCGCAGCCGAACGGCTCCGAGGTCGACCCGCTGCTCGTGGTCGTCCAGGCGCTGACCGGCACGCTGACGTTGCTGCTCATCGCGGTGGCCGCGCTCGGCGTGCTCAACATGCTCATCCTCGACCTGCGCGACCGGGTGCACGACCTCGGTGTGCACAAGGCGCTCGGCATGACACCGCGGCAGACGATCGCGATGGTGGTCGCGTCCGTCGCCGGCGTGGGCCTGGCCGGCGGGCTGCTCGGCGTACCCGTCGGTGTGACCATGCAACGCCTGGTCGTTCCCGCGATGGCCGCCAGCGGCGGCCTGCACCTGCCGGGGAGCCTTCTGGATGTGTACGGCCCCGGCCTGCTGATCGCGCTGGCCCTCGGCGGACCGGCGATCGCGCTGGTCGGCGCGCTGCTGCCCGCCGGCTGGGCGGCCAGGACCCGGACGGCGGTGGCGCTGCGCACCGAGTAGCAGCCTCGTCGTGCTCGGCGCACTAATGTTCGCGGCATGGCTTTGCGACCGGATGAGTTCTATGACCGTGCAGTGGCCATCGCCGACGGTGACCGCCGGCTCCCGCTAGCCCGCATGACGGGATGGGACATCAGCCCGTTCGAGCCGGACGGGCTGCGGGTCACGCCGCTGCGGCCGCCGGTGCTGCCCGAGCCGGCCAGGCACGGCGAGGACCCGTCGGATTGCAGCGCCTGCCGCAACCGCGACGAGGGAATCTGGCTCAACGATCGATGGCGGCTGGCGCGGGTCGCGGGAGTCGGTGTCCCGCTGGTGCTCATGCTGTATCCGCGCGACCACCACGACATGGCGGATCTCCCGGACGAGTTGGCCGCTGAACTGGGACTTCTCAGCACGCGCATCGTCCGTCACATGCAGGCACTGCCGCACGTCTCGCGGGCCCACCTCTATCGCATCGGGGACGGTGGCGCGCACCTGCACATCTGGTTCTTCGCCCGGCCGGAGGGGCAGGCGCAGCTCTACGGGTCGTGGCTGGTCGTGTGGGACGATCTTCTGCCGGAATACCCGGCGGAGGTCGCCGAGGCGGACGCCGCGGTCGTTGCCGAGGCCTTGGTCGCCTCCCACGGAGGCCGCCGCCCGACGAGCGAGCCGCGCGGCTGAGCCGCCGGCCGAGGGCAGGAGTAGCGTCCGTTCTGCCACCCGAGACATAGGGGAGGAAGAATGAATGGCTTTGTTCGCAGGCTGCTGGCGGCGGCGCTCGGGCTTCCTCTGGCCATGTCGGCCCTGACGGGGCCCGGCTGGGCGGGGACGACGGACCGGGGGCACGACCGGAGTTGTCGTGAATGGATCGGGTTGACCTTCGACGACGGCCCCAGCCACTACCGTACGGCGACCCTTCGGACCCTGCGCCGTAATCGCGTTCCGGCCACCTTCTTCGACGTCGGCATGCGCGTCGCGGCCAATCCACAGTTCGCCGCCTTCGAAGCCCGCGAAGGTCATCTCGTCCTCAACCACACCTGGAGTCACCCGCATCTGCCCGCGCTCGAGCCGGCGCAGGTGCGGTCGCAGGTGCTCCGGACCCAGCAGGTGCTCCGCAAAGCCGGCGCACCGATGCCGTTCAAGCTCCTCCGGCCACCGTTCGGCGACATCGATGACGCGGTTCGGGCGCAGCTCACCCGCCTGGGCTACCACTACGTCAACTGGGACGTGGTCGCGGTGGACTGGGACGTCGCCACGACCAGCGACGAGATCCGCGACACGATCGTGAACGCCCTGCGCCCCGGGCTGGTCATCCTGATGCACGACGGCCCGATCGACTCCGCGGCGGGCGCCGCCGTGCAGGCCGCCCTGCCGCAGGTGATCCACCGTGCCAAGCGGGCCGGCTACTGTTTCGGGCTGCTCAACGCCCGCGGCGAAGTGGTCCCGGCGACCCTCCGCCCGGCGCAGGCAGCCGTCCCGCGTGTGATCAACCCGGTGCCGTATCTGCCTCTCGGCGCGACCAGTGGCGGCCTCCTGCCGCCGCGGCCGTACGTCATCGTCGACCCGGCTGCCGAGCTCTGACCGGGCCCACGGCCTCCGCCTCGATGACGGCCAGCCCGGTCGGGGAATCGGTGGGGAAGACGTCGCGCACGCGGAACCCGGCCCCGGACAGCAGCTGATCGAACTCCGGCATGGTGCGTTCACGGGCATCGAGAAGCAGCAGCATGAGGAGGTCCATGCGGATGGCGGCCGGCACGTCGCGGGCCTGCCGCGGCAAGATCGCGTCGATGATGAGCAGCCGGGCGCCGGGCCGCATCGCGGCGTGGCAGACCCGGAGAATGCGCGTCGCGGCGTCGTCGTCCCAGTCGTGCAGGATGCGTGACAGCAGGTACGCATCGGCGCCGGCCGGCACCGAGTCGAAGAAGTCCGCCGCGACGAACGTGCACCGGTCGGCCAGCCCGGCCCGCTCCATCTCGAGCCTGGCCCGGTCCAGCATGGCCGGCCGATCGACCAGCGTCGCCGATAGGGCCGGCTCCGCACGGAGGGCGGCGTGGGTTATCAGGCCGGGACCGGCGCCCACGTCGACCAGCCGATTCAGCCCGGACAGGTCGTACGCGGCGACGACGGAGGCGGCCTCATGGGCGGCGCGGCCGGCCATCGACGCCTCGAACGCCTCCCGGTGCGCCGGGACGCTGTCGAGGTGCGCGAAGAACGGCTGCCCGTACGTCAGCTCGAAGGCGGATGCGCCCGCGGTCGCCACGTCGATCAACTTGTCGGCGGTCGGGAAGTACACCTCACCCCGGGCCAGGATCGGCCCCCGCTGCGACCCGGGCACGCCGTCGCGCAGGTACTCGCCGAGCGGGCCGAGGGAGAACCGCCCGTCGGGATCCTCGACGAACACGTCCTGCAGGCACAGCCCGCGCAGGACGCGGGTGATCACATCCGGATCCGCGTGGACGGCCGCCGCCACCGCCGGGCCGGTGGCCGACGTGCCGGCCAGCAGGTCCGCCAGCCGCAGCTTCGCCGCGACGTACAACAGCTGGGTGGTCAGGTAGCCGTCCGCCAGCTCGGCCAGGCGGGACGACCCGGCGGTCAGGGGGTGCCGCACGCTCGACAGGCTCACGATCGCATCGTCCGCGTGTGCGGGACCCGGCGCAGCCGATCTGCCGATTCCCGACATCGCCCGAGCCCTCCGCGGGCGCGTCCGCCGCACTACGGTACGCGGCATGGCGCTGATTCCGACCACCGGTCACGGCTGGCTGTTCGTTCCGCCGCTGGATCTGCCACTCACCTTCCGGCACGAGAACGGCCGGTTCGGTTCGCTGCGGCCGAAACCGCTGCCCGGCCCGCCGCCGTGTGCCACCGGACAGATCATCCCGGCCGACGATCCGCGCAACCCGACCGGTGCCGACGTGCACTTCGCCAACCAGATCCACGAGGCCGTCGATCTTGCCGCCGCGGCCGGGAACTGCGTGTTCGCCGCGTACAGCGGCCGGGTTGTCCAGGTCGAGACCGACCCGGCCGGCATCCGCGGCAACGTCACCATCGATCACCACCCGCAGGGCCTGGGGTTCGTCACGAAGTACAACCACATCACCGACGTCACGGTCGCCGTGGGCGACTTCGTCCAGAAGGGAGCGCCGTTCGCCGCGGTATCGGCGGAACCCACCGAACCGCACCTGCACTTCGAGCTGTGGGCGGTGGTCAACCGTGCGGACGTGGCGGGACCCGACTGGCCCGGTGACTCGGACCTGGTGCCGGTCGACCCGACCCGGGCGCTGTACGCCTGGGAGAAGCAGACCGCGGCCGACGAGGAATTCACCGGCGGCCCGCTCGCCCCGCAGGCGGTCGGAGTGGCGCACATCAACACGGTGCCGTTCTTCACGGCGACACTCGGGTCGACCGTCCTGCATGTGCCGATGTACGCGCCGATGAGCTCCGACGAACGGCTGACAGTCGATCTCTTGCGCGACGCGCACGCCCGCAACGCCGACGCCACGCTGCGCTGGAGGCCATCGACATTCTGGGGCGTCGATGTCGTGACCCAGGTCGAGTTGACCTGACCTGACGCCACGACCACTCTGATCCGCCGTCGAACGTTCTTCATTTCAACTCCATTGTCGTCGGAAACCCACCGAACGGGCCTTTCTCGACGGTGCTCGGCGACGGCATCCGTGCGGAATCCGACGAATTGCGTATGCGGTCAGGTGGAGGGCCCCGAGTATCTGCCATTCGTCCACTCGCGGCATTCTGCCGTCCGTGATAGACAACTCGTCGTCCATCGATGACCGATGGCACCCAGGGTCACGGACGACGGATGGGAAGAACCGCTATGACGTACCGCGGCAGACATGTCGAGCCCGGAGCCGACGGTGCCGACCGCCCTCGGCGGCTCACTCGCCGCGGTGTCATCTCGGGCGCGGGCGCAGCTGCCGCAGTCGCCGGCGGAACGGCGATGTTCGGGCCGATCGGCGCCGACGCGGCACAGGCGCCGAGCGCACCGGCCAGACCGTGGACACACGCCGGCCAGTTGCGCGGCATCGACATCGTGCAGACCGCGGGCCGGGAGAGAGAAGCCCGCTTCGGGGTCATGTTCAAGAAGGCGGCGAGCTTCGGCCCACCCGATGGGCTGCTGCGAGATCTCGCCGCCCAGATGGGTGAGCCGTCCGGCGCCACATTGGATAACCCGGACATTCTGGCGGGCGACACCTTTCTCGGCCAGTTCATCGACCACGACATGACCTTCGACACCACTCCCATGCCGGAACAACAGGCCGACCCGAAAGGGCTGACCAATTTCGACACTCCGTATTTCGATCTCGCATCGGTATACGGCCGCGGCCCGACGATCGACTCCGCATTCTACGAGTCCGACCGCACACATCTTCGAGTGGTGCGGAACGCGGAGGGCGTCGACGACCTGCCGCGGCGCACCGACGGCACCGCGTACATCGGCGACCCGCGCAACGACGAGAACCTGATCCTCGCGCAGCTGCATCTGCTCTTCGTGAAATTCCACAACCGGTGCCTCGACACCGGTCTGGCCGGCACCCTGGCGGAGGCTCAGCGGCTGACCCGGTGGCATTTCCAGTGGGTGATCGTGCACGACTTCCTGCCCAGCATCGTCGGCGCCGACATGATCGCGCGATTGCTCATCGGCACGCCGCTGAGGGTGAAGACGGAGTTCTACAAACCGGTCAACGTGCTCAAGCCGATGATGCCGATCGAGTACTCCGTCGCCGCGTACCGATTCGGGCACAGCATGGTCCGCGCCGGCTATGCGCTCAACGCCGGCGGCGGGGCGCGGATGTTCGACCCCGTCGAACCCGACCTGCGCGGCTCCCGGCCACTCCCGGCGACCGCCGAGATCGAATGGTGGCGGTTCTTCGACGTACCCGGCGCCCCGGCCGACCCGCGCAATCCGGCCAGGCTGATCGACGCCAAGCTCGCGATCCCGCTGCTCAACCTGCCACCCACCGTGGTGAGCGACCCCATGGTCTCGCTGGCCGAGCGCAATCTCATCCGCGGCAAGCGACTCGGCCTCCCGGCGGGTCAGGACGTGGCCCGCACCATGGGTCAGGTCCCGCTGACCAATGCCGAGCTCGGCCTGCCCGACGCCGGCAACCCCGGATGGGGTGGCAAGGCGCCGCTCTGGTTCTACATCCTCCGCGAGGCGGAGATCCGCACCGGTGGCCGGAGGCTCGGTCCGGTGGGCGGCCGCCTCATCGCCGAGGTCATCCTCGGGATCCTGTCCTGCGACCGGGGTTCCTTCCTGAACGCGAGGACGGCCTGGCGCCCGTCCGCTCCGATCGCTCCGGCGAGCCGGTTCACCATGGGGGAGTTGGTGAACTTCGCGCAGGGATGAGGTGCTGCGGCGCACGACTTCTGATCAGACAAGCTCTGTGATCAGAAGGGCACCGCGGTGGCCAGGAGCCCGGTGGCCTCGCCGCGCCCGGAGATCTTGCGACAGAACTCCATCGCGTCCAGCGTGACCCGCTCACCGCCGCTGCCCCAGACGCCGCCGGCTGGGCCGGTGAGTTCCAGTGTGCAGGGCTGCCCGTGGCGTTGAGTCCATTCGCGCACGATGTCGTCGACGAGGCGGCCGTCGTGCTCCGCGGTGGGCTGCGGGTCCAGGCCGGTGGCGGCGCAGATGTCCAGGCGGTGCATGAACGGGTCGCGGGTCAGGACGACGTCCACCAGAAACCCGAACGTCCACCGCTCCAGGTGGCCGCCGACCAGTTGAGCCTCGGGCATCGCGCGGCCGTGCAGGAGGCGGGACAGGCGGCGGCGACCGCGGACCGCGGCCGGTGTCAGCTCCCGCCACCGCTGGAGGAGCTCGGCGGTGGTGAGCCCGGCGTTGCGCCGGACCTGCAACGCGGTGAGGAAGTCGATGGAGACGGGCGCCTTGGCCTTCTTCGCCTCGCGCGTCGATGTCGACATCTGGCCGAGCAGTTGCGGCAGGCTGCTCATCATCTGCACCATGCCGAGCATGTGGCCGGCGGTGTCACGGACGTCCCAGCCGGTGTTGGCCGTCGGGGCCGACCACTGTCCGGACTCCAGCCGCGCCATCAGGTCCGCGCAACGCGCGTACTCGGCGGCGGCGAGACGCATCGCCTGGTCACGCTCGATGCCCGGGCGCCGGGGTGGTGCCTCGCTCCTGGGCAGCACCGATGCGGTCATGGCCGGCTCCTCTCGCTGGTGATGCCGACGTTGTCGGCGAACATGTCGATGGCGCGGTCGAGGAGTCTCGACCAGCGGGTGCCGCCCGGGTCGTTGGCGAGCTGCGCGTCGACCATCCCGGAGACGATGGCGACGTACAGGTCGATGTCGTCCTGGCTGCGGACGCCATGGCGGGCCATCCGGGCGATGAAGTCCTCCATCAGCGCCACGGAGGGTGCGTAGGCGTCCGGGCTCGGCGTGAAGTCGGCGATCGTCCGGAGATTCATCAGCTGGTGCCGGGCCGGGAACGCGACCGCGAAGTCGAAGAACACTCGGGCGTAATAACGCATGGCGGCACGGCTGGTGCCGGGCTCGTCGGCCTCCGCCGCCTTCGAGAACTCCAGGAACTGCGTCCAGGCGTCGCCGAACATCGCATCGTAGATCGCGTTCTTGGACGCGAAGTGGGTGTACAGCGAAGGGGCCCTCATCCCGACCCGGTCGGCCACGTCCCGCAGCGTCACCTGAGCCAGCCCTTTGTCGCGAGCGACCTGCCAGGCAGCGTCGATGATCTCCCGCCGCGTCGCCGTACGACGTTCGGCTGCCCTATCGCGCTTCGGCTCGCCTAACATGATTAGGATCCTCGCGCATCGGGCCC
>NZ_JBFAZH010000236.1:0-8285 GCF_040681735.1 Actinoplanes sp. NPDC051633
CCGCGACGCGGCCGTCTACCGGGCGTTCGCCGCGGACCTGAACAAGGCGGGCGAGCTCGCCCGCCGCGCCGGGCTGAGCTTCGGCTACCACAACCACCACCTGGAGTTCGTCCGCCAGGACGGCACCGACCGGACCGGCTTCGACATCCTCACCAGCCAGACCGATCCGCGGCTGGTGCACCTGGAGGTCGACCTCTACTGGGCGTGGCGCGGCGCGCACGACCCGGTCGACCTGATCCACCGCCACCGCGGCCGGATCAAGCAGGTCCACGTCAAGGACCTCAAGGTGGACACGAGCAACTTCACCAGTGCCCCGTTCGAGGACCCCGGCGTCGGGATCATCGACTTCAAGCGGATCTTCCGGCTCGCGCGCGAGGCCGGGCTGGTCGAGTACATCGTGGAGCGCGACGACGCAGGCACTCCGCCGCGCACACCCGAGCAGGCCTTGGACACCGCCCGCGTGGGCTATGAATTCCTCAAGGGATTGCGGTTCTGATGCGCAGACTTCTTGCTTCAGCGGCGGCGGCCGTGCTGGTCACCGCCTTCATCTCGACACCGGCAGAGGCCGCCGTGCCGCCGGACTCCGACTTCCAGAAGGTTACCCTCAACGACTTCCCGGGCGAGCCCATCGCCCTGGCCGTGCTGCCGGACAAGCGGGTGCTGCACACCAGCCGCAAGGGCGAGGTGCGCATCCACGAGCCGCGCACCGGCCGCAACGTGCTGGCCGCCACCATCCCCGTCTACCAGCACGACGAGGAGGGTGTGCAGGGCATCGCGATCGACCCGGACTTCGCCGGCAACCGCTGGGTGTACATCTACTACTCGCCGGTGCTGGACACGCCCACCGACAACCCGGACACCCCGGTGAACGAGGGCAACGCGCCGGAGAACGGCACGGCGGCCGACTTCGCGCCGTTCAAGGGTCACATGCAGCTGTCCCGGTTCAAGCTGCGCGGCAACACCCTGGATCTGGGCTCCGAGCAGCAGATCCTGCAGGTGCCGACCGACCGCGGCATCTGCTGCCACGTCGGCGGCAAGATCGACTTCGACAGCCAGGGCAACCTGTTCCTGTCCACCGGCGACGACACCAACCCGTTCGCCTCCAGCGGCTTCGCCCCGATCGACGAGCGGGCGACCCGCAACCCGGCGTTCGACGCGCAGCGGTCGTCGGCGAACACCAACGACCTGCGGGGCAAGCTGCTGCGGATCAAGGTCAAGCCGAACGGCACGTACTCCATCCCGCGCGGCAACCTGTTCCAGCCGGGCGCGCCGAAGACCAAGCCCGAGATCTACGCGATGGGCCTGCGCAACCCGTTCCGGTTCGACGTCGACGAGACCACCGGTGTGGTCTACCTCGCCGACTACTCGCCGGACGCCAACACGCCGAACCCGCAGCGCGGTCCGGCCGGCCACGGCCGCTGGATGGCCATCGACCGGCCGGCCAACTACGGATGGCCGTACTGCGTGTCGCCGACCATGCCCTATGTGGACTTCGACTTCGCCACGAACACCTCCAGGCAGCCGTTCAACTGCGCTCAGCCGGTGAACGACTCGCCGAACAACACCGGGCTGCGGTTCCTGCCCACGGTGGAGAAGGCGGAGATCATCTACACGTACTCCGCCAGCGCGCAGTGGCCGCAGCTGGGCACCGGCGGCATCGGGCCGATGGGCGGACCGGCCTACCAGTACGACGCCCGCAACGACTCGCAGACCGCGTGGCCGGCCGACTTCGACGGCAAGCCGCTGTTCTACGAGTGGACCCGCGACTACGTCAAGGCGCTGACCCTGGACTCGAACGACCAGGTCACCAACATCGAGTCGGTGCTGCCGTCGATCATCTTCGACAACCCGATGGACATGGAGTTCGGCCCGGACGGCGCGCTCTACGTCCTTGAGTACGGCGACGGCTTCTTCTCCGAGAACCCGGAGGCGCAGCTGTCCCGGATCGACTACGCGCCGAACAACAAGACGCCGATCGTGAAGATCAACGCGGAGCCGACCGTCGGCTCGGCGCCGTTCACCGTGAACTTCTCCAGCGCCGGCACCTACGACCCCGACGGTGACGCGCTGCGGTACGCGTGGGACTTCGACGCGGACGGCACGGTGGACTCGCGGCGGCAGTACCCGGCGTACACGTACACCGAGAACGGCGACTACCGCGCCACGCTGAAGGTCACCGACTCGACCGGCCGGTCCGCCTCGGCGGAGTTCCTGCTGCACGTCGGCCCGGTGGCGCCCACGGTCGAGCTCGTGACGACGCCGGCCCCCGGCCAGCCGTTCGCGTTCGGCAACGTCGTGACGTTCCAGGTGAACGTCGTGGACGACCAGCCGGTCAACTGCGCGAACGTCACGGTGAACTACATCCTGGGCCACGACCAGCACGGTCACCCGCTGTCGCAGACCTCCGGCTGCAGCGGCTCGATCACCACGTTCGTCCCCGAGGGGCACGAGGGCCTGCCGGGCCTGAGCGCGGTGTTCGTGGCCGAGTACACGGACGCCGACGGCAGCAGCGGCTCCGACGAGGTGGTGCTGACACCGACCTCGTAGACATCTCGTCACGAGAGGGCCGGGCGTTCGCGCCCGGCCCCTTTGTCGTACCCGGGTGGTTGGGTGTGCGGCATGAGGACAGCGGTGGTGACCGGCGCCAGCCGGGGTGTGGGCAAGGGCGTCGCGGTCGCGCTGGGCGCGGCGGGCTATGAGGTGTACGTGACCGGCCGCTCGACCGGCACGTCGGTGACGCATCCGTCGGTCGGCGGCACGGTCGAGCAGACCGCGGCGGCGGTCGACGCGGCGGGTGCCGAGTCGGGTGGCCGGGGCGTGCCGGTGGTGTGCGACCACACCGACGACGAGCAGACCCGCGCGCTGTTCGAGCAGGTCCGCGAGCGGTCCGGCGGCCTCGACGTGCTGGTCAACAACGTGTGGGGCGGCTATGCGGCCTATCACGAGGATCGCTACCAGGACATGTCGGGCCCGTTCTGGGAGCAGCCGCTGCGGGTGTGGGACGACATGTTCCGGGCCGGGGTGCGCGCCCACTACGCGGCCACCGTGCTCGCGGTGCCGCTGCTGCGCCGGGGCGGCCTGGTCGCCACGATCTCGTTCTTCCCCGGCTCCTACCCGGCCGGCGACGACCAGGTCGCCTACAGCGTCGCCAAGGCCGCCGACGACCGGATGACCGCCGTGATGGCCGCCCAGCTACGGCCGCGCGAGGTGACCGCGGTGGCGCTCTACCCCGGCCTGGTCCGCACCGAGGGCGTGCTGCGGGCCGGCGACTTCTTCGATCTGTCGAATTCGGAGTCGCCCGAGTTCATCGGCCGGGCGGTGGCCGCGCTGGCGGCCGATCCGCAGGTCATCGAGCGGACCGGCCGGGCGCTCGTGGTCGCCGAGGTGGCCGATGAGTACGGCTTCACCGACGTCGACGGCGCGCGCCCGGCCAGTGCCCGGGAGTTCTACGCGTCGAAGGATCAGGCGGTGTGATGGCTCTCGGCGAGGTGGTAAACGGGGGTGTCCAGTCCCTCGAAACGCGCCTTGAGCTGCAGGGCGAGATAGAGCGAGTAGTGCCGCGACTGGTGCAGGTTGCCGCCGTGGAACCACAGGTTCTGCTGGCGGGTGGGCTTCCACATGTTGCGCTGCTCGCCCTCCCACGGCCCGGGGTCCTTCGGCGTGTCCGAGCCCAGGCCCCAGACCTTGCCGACCCGGTCCGCGGTCTCCCGGTCGACGATGTCGGCCACCCAGCCGTTCATCGAGCCGTACCCGGTGGCATACACGACCAGGTCCGCGGGCAGCTCGGTGCCGTCGCCGAGCACCACCGAGTCCTCGGTGAGGTGGTCGACCTGCCCGTGCGCCAGCTTGACCCGGCCGTCCGCGACCAGGTCGGCGGCGCCCACGTCGATGTAGTAGCCGGAGCCGCGTCGCAGGTACTTCATGAAGAGCCCGGAGCCGTCCGCGCCCCAGTCGTGCTCGAACCCGGCCTTCTCCAGGCGGGCGTAGAACTCGGCGTCCCGCTCGGCCATCTGCTGGTAGAGCGGGATCTGGAACTCGTGCATGATCCGGTAGGGGAGAGAGGCGAAGATCATGTCCGCCTTGTCGGTGGTCACCCCGGACGCGACGGCCCGTTCCGAGTAGAGATCGCCCAGCCCGATGTCCATCAGCGACGCCGACTTGACGATGTGCGTCGACGACCGCTGCACCATCGTCACGTCCGCGTCGTGCTCCCACAGCGCGCCGCAGATGTCGAAGGCGGAGTTGTTCGAGCCCACCACGACCACGCGCTTGCCCTCGTAGGCCTCGGGGCCCGGGTGCTGCGACGAGTGGTGCTGCTCGCCGCGGAAGCTGTCGGCGCCCGGGAAGGACGGGATGTTCGGCTTGCCCGACATGCCGGTGGCGAAGACCAGCTGCGCCGGTGTCAGCTCGACCGACTCGCCGTCCCGGTCGACGATCACGCTCCAGTGGCCGTCCTTCCACGTCGCCGAGCGCACCGCCGACTTCGACCAGTACGGCACCTCCATCACGCGGGTGTACATCTCCAGCCAGTCCGCGATCTTGTCCTTGGGCGCGAAAACCGGCCAGTTCGGCGGGAACGGCAGGTAGGGCAGATGGTCGTACCACACCGGGTCGTGCAGGCAGAGCGACTTGTACCGGCGGCGCCACTGGTCGCCGGGCCGGTCGTGCCTGTCGACCACCAGCGACGGCACACCGAGCTGGCGCAGCCGGGCGCCGAGCGAGATGCCGCCCTGCCCGCCGCCGATCACCAGCACATAGGGCTGCCGGTCCCGGCCCAGCGCCGCCGCCTCGGCCTCCCGCTCCTCGCGCCACGAGCGACGACCCTTGGTCAGCGTGTGCGCGACACCCGGCGGACGCCGCCCGGCCAGCGGCTCCTCGTGGCCCTTGAGCTCGCGCAGCGTGGTGAGCAGCGTCCAGGCGCCCTCCTCCGCCAGCCGCAGATGGCCGGTGCCGCGGCCGGCCGCGGTCTCGAACCGGACCACGCCTCGGTCACGCCGCCCGCCTCGGTGGGTTCCTCGGTGGTGGCGAACCCGGAGGGGCGGGTGCCCGCCAGCGTGTGGGTCAGCAGGTCCGCGACGCCGGCGCGGCCCTCGACGGTGGTGATGTTCCAGGTGAAGTGCTGAACATTGTTTGTTTGCACTGGTCAGCAGCTATGCAGCTGCGGGCAAGTCCGCGTCTGGTCCGCATCCGCCGTAGATCCGCATGATCATGGTCTGCGCGGCCTGCCGGGTCCGATCCTCAGCGCTCGGCATGAGGTGCCCGTAGGTGTTGAGCGTGGTTGTCGCGGAGGCGTGACCGAGGGCGTGCTGAATGGTCACGATGTCACACCCGGCGGCGATCAGCGAGCTGGTGAAGAAGTGGCGCAGGTCGTGCATCCGCACCCCGGTAACGTCGCCGAGGCGGCACGTCTTCGTCCAGAGGACTGGCACGAGTTGTGGCACAGCGGCAAGTTGTTCTCGCCAGGAAACAGCCACCCTTCCGGCTTGAGCATGTACCGCTCGATGTGCACTCGCAGCATCGCTGCCAGGGCTTCGGCCATATGGACGGTGCGTTCGCTGCCGTACTTCGGCTGGCGGATCTCGACTCCCGCACCACGCGCCCGCTGGATCTGCCGTTCGACCCAAATCGTGCTGGCCGTGAAGTCGATGTCCTCAACTCGCAGCGCCGCAATCTCGCCGAAGCGCAGTCCAGCGAAGGCGCCCAAGCCGATGAAGGCCCGGAACCGGTTCTCCGACTTGATGAGAAGCGTCCGGACCTGGTCGACCGCCGGCATCTTCAGCGAGGAGTCGCGACGCCGGAGCCGGGGAAGGATCACCCCAGCTGCCGGGTCGGTGGCAATGACGTGATCACGAACCGCGGCTCTGAACACCGTTCGAATGTTGCCCATGCGCGCCGTGATGGTCGACGCCGCGAGGCCGCTGGTCTGCATTGCCTTGACCCAGTTCTCGACGTGTGCGCGCTTGATCTTGACGATGGGGATCTTGGCAAAGGTGGCGGTGGAAGCGATGTAGTTCATGTTCACCGTCGTGTTGGATTCCCACACCTGGCGAGACGCCCACTCCGTGTAGTACGTCAGAAACGTCTCTTTCGAGTTGGGATCGACCCACGTGCCCCGAGCAACAGTTGCCTTCTGATCCGCCTCCCAGCGCATGGCCGCCGCCCTGGTCGTGAAGTGCTTCGCTCGCTCCTTGCCGTCGAGCCCCGAATGCGAGCCCTCCACTTGCCGTCGGTCGCTTCTTGATCGACACGAACCCTCCCTGGTCCGTCGAAGTAACAAGACCACGCGAGGGTCGCGCCGCGCCGCCGGGCGCGTGTAGGGGTACCGAACGGCAACGATCAGTGCCGTACGCTCAGCCTCGTGCCGGGGGTGCCGGTAGCAATCGCACCGCGACTTTCCGCCCCGGCACCCTTAGCCTTGCAACTCACCGGGCTGCGGGCCCATGACCCCAATGGTCACCCCGACCTGCCAGTCGAACAGATCGTCGATTACCTGGCGGATCTCGCCCAGCGGGGATCGACGTCTTGGTCTCGCCGGTAGAGCAACGCCAGGCCGTGCCTCGTCTCCCGCACGGTCCAGTCCGGCGCCGGACCCACCTTCTCCCGCAAGGCGGCGACCAAGCGCAGGCCTTCTTGTTCGAACACAGGTTCGAGGATATGGGTCAAAGCGCTGCCTTGGCATGGTTTGGTTACTCGTTCGACCCAAGTCACCGCTTGATCGGCGAGCGCCGAGTTCATCGTGTGGCGAGCGACGCCGGTTGGACTTACAACCGCGGCGTGGAAGCGCTCGGACCACTTGGCCGGCGACATTACTTCCGTCACCCGGCCGGTCCACCCGCTGCCGGGGTCGAAGGTGGCGACACGTCGCGTCAGGTGCCAGCCCTTCCGGCCAGCAACCGCGCGTTCGAAATCATCGTCCGCCACGCCTCGACGGTAACTCCGGTCCCTCGTCACGCACTTGCGATCAGCGCACGAGCCTCTTTCGTGAGCAGCCGTGCCTTCTCGTAGGGCAGATCAAGCTCGCGACCAATGGCCTTTGCCGTGGTGGTGGCATCGCGCGCAAGGATCTCGACGGCCGCCAGCAGGTGCGGATCCTGCTCTTCACCGGCGGGGGCTTCCACCGTGACGATCGTGCGCCGGTCGAGAGATCGTGATGCGGCAACGACCCACAGCATGAGCTCGAACGAGATCACGAGGGCGATCGCCGGCCAGCCGCCGAAAAGAGCCGCCCGGATCCCGTGCTCAAGCCCGTGCGCGACGTTCACGGCGATCGTGGCGCCGATGCCGAGCAGGAGAGCGAGGCGGGCAAGCCGCGGTTGCGGCAGTCCGTATCGCAAACAGAAGAGTCCGGAAAGCGCAGAGGCGAGCAACATCAAGTCGACCGTCAACGGGATCATGCGGGCCGTCGTCCGATCCTCGCCGAGGCTGAGCGCCAGGGCGTAAGCGTGCCGGTACGAGACCACGAACGACATCGTGGCCAGCACGAGCACGGCAAGCGTCATGGCCATGCGAATCAATCGATCACCGAGCGGCATTCAATAACGATCAAGGATCTGGCTGTACCTGTCGTCCAGCATCGAACACCGACGAGTGACTTCTTCCCCTTCTTGACTTCGTCATGGACAATTCACATCAGAGACGTGACGCTCACGGCGCCGTGTCTCGCCGACTTCGGAGAGGGTCCACTGGGTGCTACGCCCGCGGACTCCCTCCCCTTGGTTGGCGGTAGCAACGAAGGGGCAGCGTGGCTCACCGCGCCCTGCCTCAACCGCGCTGCCTGTCGATCGAGGTCTCCGGTTAGGCCATCCCCTACAACATGCAGGAAGGACGCACTAGCAAGCACCAAGCACCAAATGTGGCCGCGTGTTGCAACACACAGCCACGTCCGTCGCGAATGATCGCCGGCCTAATCCATCGCCTTCATTGTTCTTAGCGTTCCATCGGTTCCCGCTTCCTACAACCAACGAGGGGTGCACATGCACTTCCACACCACTTAGGGCCGCTCCCAGTGGAGGACTCCGTGGCGCTCGCTGCGGTGTTCTTCGTCTTGGTCTTCGTCTTGGCTCTTACGCTCGGTCTCTACACGGTGAGGGGACTGTTGCGACGGAGCGGGGAGACGCTGCTCAAGATTGCTGCAGGTGCGTTCCAGCTTGAGTTTTCGGCGAAGATTGACGCCGACCGAGACGATCCCGAAGTCGTCGCCGCTCCTGCGGAACAGGAGCAGATCGAACCAGCAGCACCCCGCACCGCTATCGCCGGCACTGCCGACGACGGGGGTGGTGGGCCAT
>NZ_JBFAZH010000237.1:0-8266 GCF_040681735.1 Actinoplanes sp. NPDC051633
GGTCAGCAGGCGGGTCAGCATCGCCAGGCAGAGCAGGTCGCCGAGCGGGAAGGCGATCGTCGGCCTGCGACGGCGCAAGCCGGCCCGGACCGCGCCGTGGCGCCTCCTGCAGCTCACCGCCGCCCTCTCCGGAACCGGCGCCGCGGCGTACCGCGCACCGGCGTGGATGGTGCGCCCGGTGCCGTGGGTACCCGACGCGGGCGAGTGGCTGCTGATCGCCGTGTATCCGCTGCTCGCCCTGGTGCTGCTGTTGTTCGTGCGCATCCGCACCGGCGGCGCCCGCGACCGCGGCGGCGTGCTGGACGCCCTGACCGTGACCTCGGGCGCGGCGCTGCTCGCCTGGGCGTACGCGATCTCTCCACTGCTCGGCCGGCCGGGCCTGAGCCTGGCCGACGACTGGCCGGCGATCGCCTTCCCGCTCGGCGACCTGCTCTGCCTGGCGATGCTGACCCGCCTGCTGACCACCTCGAACCGCCGCCTGGTCTCCGCCGGGGTGCTCGGCGCCGGCGTCGTCGCGCTGCTCGTCGCCGACATCGGCTACGACCTGATCGTGCCGAGCGGGCACCTGGGTTTCCTGGCCGCCTTCGGCCGGATCCCGCTCTACGCCGCGGTCGGCCTCGCCGCCCTGCACCCGTCGATGATCGAGCTGACCAAGCCGTCCGCGCTGACCAACGGCGACCTGGGCCGCTCGCGCCTGGTGCTGCTCGCGCTGGCCTCGCTGGTCGCGCCGGCCGTGCTGATCGTCGAGGTCGGCCGGCACGGCAAGGTGCCGAACCTGGCCGTGGTCGGCGGGCTCAGCGCGTTGACGTTCCTGCTGGTGCTGGCCCGGATGGCCGGCATCATGGCCAGCCACCGGCTCGCCGTGGCCCGCGAGCGGGCGTTGCGCGAGGCGTCGGCGGCGCTGGTGTCGGCGGCCGACGCCGAGGAGGTCGGCACCGCGGTCCGCACGGCGGTGGCCCAGCTGCTGCCGGCCGACGTACCCCACGGCCTGGTCCTGGCGATGGCCATCGCCGAGCCGGACCAGCCGCTCAGCGCGAAGGCCGCCGCTCAGGCCGCGCAGGACCGCCTCTCCGGCACCTCCGCGCGGCTGGTCGCCACCCGCGACGTCGACTGGGCGGTCGCGATCCGGCTGACCGCCTTCAACACCGTGCTGCGCTGCCCCCTGGTGCTCAAGGACCGGCCCACCGGCGATCCGCTGGTCGGCGTGCTGCACGTCGGCGGCCCGCACTGGGCGCTGCTCGGCCTGCAGCAGACGCTCGAGGTGCTGGCCACCCAGGTCGCGCTGGCGCTGGAGCGGATCGAGCTCAGCGAGGAGGTCACCCGCCGCAACAGCGAGACCTACTTCCGCACGCTGGTGATGAACACCTCTGACGTGATCCTGATCGTCGACGACGAGGACCGGATCCGGTACGCCAGCCCGTCCGCGGGCACGGTGCTGGGCGGCGACCCGGTGGGCGTGCAGATCGCCGACGTCATCCACCCCGTGGACCGCCGTCGCCTGGACGAGCTGCTCGGCGCGATCCGGGCCGGGCAAGGACCCGAACAGGGCCAGGACTTCCGGGCGCTGGACCGCCGGCGCACCGAGGTGACGCTGGAGCTGCACTGCCGCGATCTGCGCGCCGACCAGTCGGTGGCCGGGCTGGTCATCACGATGCGCGACGTGACCGAGCGGCGCAGCCTCGAGCGGGAGCTCACCCACCAGGCGTTCCACGACTCGCTGACCGGCCTGGCCAACCGGGTGCTCTTCGCCGACCGGCTGGAGCACGCGCTGGCCCGCGGCGCCCGCGACGGCTCGGTGGTCGGCGTGCTGTTCATCGACCTGGACGACTTCAAGATCGTCAACGACACGCTCGGTCACGCGGTCGGCGACCAGCTGCTGATGGCGGTGGCGGACCGGATCTCCGGCGCGTTGCGCGCCGACGACACCGCGGCCCGCCTCGGCGGCGACGAGTTCGCCGCGCTGGTCGAGAACGTGCAGGACCCGGGCGCGGTGGAGGAGACCGCCAGCCGGATCCTGGCCGCGCTGGCCGAGCCGATCATGGTCGACGGCGAGGCGCTGCAGGCGGTGGCCAGCATCGGCATCACCACGACGCCGGAGGCGGACACCGCCAACGAGCTGCTGCGCCAGGCCGACCTCGCGCTGTACGTGGCCAAGGGCGCCGGCAAGAACCAGTGGCGGCGATACCAGAACCACCTGCACGGCGCGATGGTCGAGCGGCTGGAGCTGCGCTCGGCGCTGGACCACGCGGTCAACGAGGGCCACTTCATCCTGCAGTACCAGCCGATCATCGACCTGGCGACCAATGACACGGCCGGGTTCGAGGCGCTGGTCCGCTGGCACCACCCGCAGCGCGGGGTGATCGCGCCGGACCAGTTCATCGAGGTGGCCGAGGAGAGCGGCCTGATCGTGCCGATGGGCCGCTGGGTGCTCGAGGAGGCGCTGCACACGGTCGCCCAGTGGCGCCGCATGCTGCCCCGCGCCCGCAGCCCGTACGTGAGCGTCAACGTCAGCGTCCGCCAGTTCCGGCAGGCGGGCTTCGTCGAGCAGGTGCGGCACGCGCTGGAATACCACGAGGTGCCGGCGCAGGCGCTGATGCTGGAGATCACCGAGACGCTGCTGATGGGCGACGACGAGCGGATCTGGGCCGACCTGGCGGTGCTGCGGGAAATGGGCGTCCGGATCGCGATCGACGACTTCGGCACCGGCTATTCGTCGCTGGGCTACCTGCGCCAGCGCCCGATCGACGTGGTGAAGATCGACAAGAGCTTCATCGACGACATCGCCCACGACCCGCAGCAGGTCACGCTGGTCAGCGGCATCGTCGGCCTGGCGAGCTCGCTCAACCTGACGGTGATCGCCGAGGGGATCGAGAGCGAGCAGCACCGCCTGGTGCTGGCCGAGCTGGGCTGCCCCCTGGGCCAGGGCTACCTGTACTCCAGCCCGATGACCGCCGCCGAGGCCCTGACCTGGCTGTCCGTGCCGGAGCCGATCGCCGCGTAGCCTCCCGGCCGAGGCCCTGCGGGCCACCAACCGGACGGCGAACGTCCGCAATCCGGTTTAGGTTGCCGGCATGCCCGATTACACGATCAAGGCGCTCACGTCGGAGACCTTCGACGACTTCGCCGCTCTCGTCGAGCGGAACGGGGGCATGTTCGCCGGCTGCTGGTGCACGAAGTTCCACCCCGACCGTGCGGAGGAGGGCCCGAGCCGCGAGGACAACCGGGCGTTCAAGCAACGTCTGGTGGCCGAGGGGATGGCGCACGCGGCGCTGGTCTACGACGGCGACCGGGCGGTCGCCTGGGCGCAGTTCGGATCACCCGAGGAGCTGCCCGGCATCCATCACCGCAAGGAGTACCTCGCCACTGCCGGGCGCCTGCCCGACTATCGGGTCACCTGCATCCTGGTCGAGCGCCGCCTCCGCGGTCAGGGCCTGGCCGCGATCGCTCTGCGCGGAGCCGTCGAGCTGATCGCCCAGGCCGGCGGCGGCCGGGTCGAGGGCTACCCGCACGACACCGGCGGCGTCCGGAAGAAGAACTCGTCGTTCATCTACAACGGCACCCGCGCGATGTACGAGCGTGCGGGCTTCACCTACGACCGGCCCAAGGGCCTGGGCAACTGCGTGATGGTGCGCGAGGTGGCCCCGACGCGTGGCTGAAACGCAGGCACGGACGCCAAGGGCGCGGGGCGATGCACGCACGGACGTTCTGAAACTCCGGCAGGGTCGCCTGGACAGGGCCGCCTCGACGGGTCCTAGTACGGGTTGCCCGAGCCCGGGAGGCGGCCGCGGACCAGGCCGCCCAGCCGGCCCGGCAGGTTGGGTGCGCCGGAGAGCGGCGGTGTGTCCGCGGACGCGCGGGAGGCCATGCCGTCGATCAGCTCGCGCAGCGCCGACACCGCGTCGTGTTCCGGTCGCCAGCCGAGCTCGGACGCGATCCGGTCGGTGGACATCAGCGGCGCCTTGAGGCCCAGCTCGACCCAGCCGGCGTCGACCGGCTGCAGTCGCAGCCACCAGGAGAGCGCCGCGGCGCCCAGCAGGACCGATCCGGGTACGGGCACCCGGATGCTCCGGAACAGCGTGGCCGCCAGCGCGGGGTCGAGCACCGGCCCGGCCGCCACGTTGAACGCGCCCCGGGCGTCCGAGAGCAGCACCCGCGCGTACGCGTCGGCCACGTCGTCCGCGTGCACCGCCTGCACGCGCAGCGACGGATGGTCGGGGATCACCGGGATCCGCTGGAAGCGCAGCAGCCGCGCCGGCAGCAGCGGCCCGGCGAAGTACCGCCCGATCTCGGTCCCGCTCTGCCGCTGGAAGATCAGCCCCGGCCGCAGCCGCGCGACGCGCATCGTGGGGTGGTCGCTCTCGACCCGGTCCAGCAGCCGCTCGACCAGTGCCTTGTGCCGGCTGTAGGAGGACCCGAGCACTCCGGTGGCCGGCCACTGCTCGGTCACGTAGACCTGCTTCGGCCCGGGCGCGTACACGCCGACGGACGACGCGACGATCAGCGCGCCGACGCCGGCCCGGACGGCGGCCTCGCTGACGTTGCGGCTGCCGAGCACGTTGGTGCGGTAGAGCAGCGGCTGGTCGTGACTGGGCTGGATCTGCCAGGCGAGGTGCACGACGGCGTCGGCCCCGGCGAAGAGCTCGACGAGGCGGCCGGTGGCGTCGGGGGCGCCGACGTCGCAGGAGTGCCACTCGACCCCGTCGATCTCGGTCGCTCGCCGCGAGACCCCGACGAGCGAGATGTCCGGTTCCCGCCGGAGGCGGCGTACCAGGGCTGTTCCGGCGTTTCCCGACACTCCGACGATCACGACCCGCATGGGTATGGCGTACCCGAGGCATGGAGGTTGAACCCAGGGTGGATCCCAGCCGGTGCGCTGGGTCTGCCCGCCTCCCTGACTACCGCCCGGTCTCTGACCGGTGCCCTAGGCTGCCGCGCTTGGCGGGCTTGCCCGCGTAGATCCGGTCGGCGAGCATCGGCAGCGCGTTGGCCGCCAGCACCGCGGCGCGGTACTTGCCGGGCACGATGATCCTGCGCCGGGGCCTCTTGATCGCGCTGTCCACGGCGGCGGCCACGATCTCCGGCCCGGGCAGGTTCTTCCGGTTCCGCAGGTTCGCCGGCGTGCCGATGTATCCCGGCTCGACCAGCGTCACGGTCACCCCGGTGCCGAGCAGCTCCCGGCGCACCGAGTCGGTCATGCCGCGCAGCGCGAACTTCGTGGCCGAGTAGATCCCGCTGACGCCCACCTCGCCGGCCACCGATCCGATGTTGACGATCGTCCCGCCGCGCTGCTCCCGCATGATCGGCACGACCGCACGCATCAGCCGGATGGGTGCGCGCAGGTTCACGTCGATGACCCGGTCCACGATCTCGTCGTCGGCCAGGATCGACCCGGGCCCGCCCACCCCGGCATTGTTCACCAAGGCGTCGATGCGACCGTTCACCGCGCGCGCCCGATCGATCAGCTCAGTGACCGCTTTCGGATCACGGACATCGGTCGGCACCGCCACCGCGGCCCCGCCATTTCCCTCGATCGCCGAGGCCACCTGTGCCAATTCCGCCTCGCGGCGGGCGGCCAGCACCACGGTCATTCCCGGACGCCCGAGTCGTCGCGCGATCGCCTCTCCGATGCCGCTCGACGCACCGGTCACGATGACCACCGTCATGGTTGCCCTTCCGCAACTATAAAAAACGACGCCGCCGGTTCCGGCGGCGTCGTTATCTGTACGCGATAAATCTAACGCTTGCTGTGGTATGCCTCGACGATCGAGCTGGGGATCCGGCCACGCTCGGAAACCTCGTAGCCGTTCTTGCTCGCCCACTCGCGAATCGCCTGGTTCTGGTCGCGGCTGGCGCGTCCGGTGGCGACCCCGCCGCGGCGCGCCACGCGGGCGTCGCCGCCGCTGCGACCGACGCGGGTGGCCACGTTCAGATACGGGTCGAGCGCCTTCCGCAGTTTTCCGGCGTTCTTTTCGGAGAGGTCGATCGTGTAGTTGACCCCATCCAGTCCGAACTCGACGGTGCGGTCCGCCTCCCCGCCGTCGAGGTCATCGGTCAGAAGGGTGATTACCTGCTTGGCCATGGTGTGGCTGCTCCTGTAACGGCGAATGAGTCACGACTATGCTTACGCGGCGTTCGGAACCGCGAATATGACTGTCCGAGAAACATTCTGTCTCGCGACGGTTCCCTATGCAAATTGCTGCATCCGCATGTCGCATTTCCACTCAGCCGCCCGCAGCCCGATCGCCACCTCTGACATGGCCGGACCGGACTAAAGACCTAGCCGGATTGCGGTCGCACGGTCAATCGCAGCGCCGCCGGGGCGTGCTCCGGAACAGCCGGAGAGCGGGGTGCGACCGGTGACAACCGGCGGTATTCCGCGCCCATCGCCGGCCGCTCGTCCGGCTCACCCTTGTTGGGCCAGAGCGCCACCGCCCGCTCGGCCAGCGCGGTGATCGTCAGCGACGGGTTCACGCCCAGGTTCGCCGGCACCGCCGACCCGTCCACCACGTGCAGCCCCGGATAGCCGTAGACCCGGTGGTACGCATCCACCACGCCGGTCTCGGGCGACGCCCCGATGGTCGCGCCGCCGAGGATGTGCGCGGTCATCGGCACGTTGAAGACGTCGCCGACCGACCCGCCGGGGAACCCGCCGATGATGTCCGCGATCCGGCGCACCGCCTCGTGCCCGACCGGGATCCAGCGCGGGTTCTGCGGCCCGTGGCCCGGCCGGGTGGTCAGCCGGCCGGTGCGGGTCCGCCGCACCGTCAGCGAGTTGTCCAGCGTCTGCATGACCAGCGCGATGATGGTCCGCTCGCTCCACCGCCGGGTGCCCAGCGACCGGACGAAGATCGTCGGGTGGCGCAGTGCCTCGCGCAGGAAGCGCAGCGGTCGCGGCAGCCGCCCGTCGCCGTCCACCAGCATCGTCGAGAGCAGCCCCATCGCGTTGCTGCCCGGCCCGTAGCGCACCGGCTCGATGTGCGTCTCGTCGTCCGGGTGGAACGACGACGTGATCGCCACCCCTTTCGAAAAGGGCTCGGCGGGTACGCGCGCCGCTTCGGCACCCAGCAACGCTTCCGAGTTGGTCCGGGTCAGCGAGCCCAGCCGGTCGGACAGCCGGGGCAGCACGCCCGTGTCCTTCATCGCGTGCAGCAGGCGCTGGGTGCCCAGCGCCCCCGCGGACAGCACCACGTCGTCCGCGGTGAACGTGCCGTTGCGGGTCTCCACCCGCCAGCCCCGCTCGGTGGGGCGCAGCGCGGTCACCGTCGTGTCCGGGTGAATCACGGCGCCGGACCGCTCGGCCAGGTGCAGGTAGTTGAGATCGAGGCGGTTCTTGGCGCCGAACCGGCAGCCGATCATGCAGTTGCCGCACTCCAGGCACCCGGTGCGGTCCGGACCGGCGCCGCCGAAGAACGGGTCCGGCACGGTTTTGCCCGGCTCGCCGAAGAACACACCCACCGGGGTACGCCGGAACGTGCCGCCCACCCCCATGTCCTTGGCGACCTGCTGGATCACCACGTCGGACGGGGTCATCGACGGCTGCAGCGTCACCCCGAGCATCCGCGACGCCTGCTCGTAGTAGGGCTCCAGCTCGCGGGCCCAGTCGGTGATGCCGGACCACCGGGGATCGGCGAAGAACGACGCGGGCGGCTGGTAGAGCGTGTTCGCGTACACCAGGGAACCGCCACCCACCCCCGCGGCCGACAGCACCACGATGTCCTTGAGCAGCGTGATCCGCTGGATCCCGCGCAGGCCGAGCCGTGGCGCCCAGAGGAAGCTGCGCAGGTCCCACGAGGTCTTGGGCAGGGTCTCGGGGGTGAACCTGCGGCCGGCCTCGAGCACGCCGACCCGGTAACCCTTCTCCGCGAGGCGCAAAGCGGTGACACTGCCGCCGAACCCGCTCCCCACCACCACCACGTCGTAGTGCGTCAAGCGCCTCATTCAGCCGACGGTAGGCGGTCGACAAGCGCCGCGCCAGACAGGCCGGGTCACCTCGGGCGGCCTGAACCGTTCGGCCGGTCAGTCGGGCGGGGCGGGGACGCTGCGGGTGCGGACGCGGTCGGCCGCTCCGATCGACTCGAGCAGCGCGGCGAGTGCCTCCTTCGCCGCGGTGACGGTGTCGGCGCCGACCTTGGCGATCACCTCCCGCTCCAGGGCGGCCTGGGCCCGGCGGGCCGACTCGATCGACTCGCGGCCGCGGGTGGTCAGCCGGACCGTGCGGGCGCGCTGGTCGCCGGCCGACGTCGCGTTGCGCGCCGCGCTGGTCGAG
>NZ_JBFAZH010000238.1:0-8252 GCF_040681735.1 Actinoplanes sp. NPDC051633
GCCGTGGGCTGCGAGAACGTCATCTACCTCTACGGCGACGTGGGCGTCGGCGGCGGGATCATCGCCGGCGGGCGCCGGATCACCGGGCACGGCGGCTACGGCGGCGAGGTCGGCCACATGGTGGTCAACCCGCAGGGCCGGCTGTGCAGCTGCGGGTCGCGCGGCTGCTGGGAGACCGAGATCGGGGAATCCGCGCTGCTGCAGCACGCAGGCCGGACCGGCAAGTACGGGCGGGAAGCAGTGCTCGACGTCGTGGAAGCGGCGATGCGCGGCGACCGGGACGCGCAGCGCGCGGTCCGGCAGGTGGGCGACTGGATCGGCTTCGGTGTCGGCAACCTGATGAACATCTTCAACCCGGAGACGGTGATCTTCGGCGGGACGCTGCGCGACGTGTACCTGGTCGCGGCGGCGCACATCCGCAGCCGCCTCAACTCGGTGGCCCTGCCCGCGTGCCGCGAGCACATCCGCCTGCGAACCCCGGAGATGGGTCCGGACGCCGCGCTGATCGGCGCCGCGGAGCTGGCCTTCGAGCGAATCCTGGAGGACCCGCTCCTACATGGCCTCGCTCCGCTCGGCGGCACTTCGCTCTGAAGGCGGTCGGGCCGTTGTCGGGTTGGTGGTTGGGTTGCTCGTAAGGTTGGGCCGGTGATCGTTGTGGTTGAGGGGCCGACGGCGGCGGGGAAGACGACCTGGTGCCGGCGGCACGTCGGGCGGTTCGTCGGCGAGGCCGCGCACACCGGGGCGGAGCCGATCGACGGGGTCGCGCTCGCCCGGCACTGGGCGCGGGTGAGCATGCGGCGCTGGGCCGAGGCGCAGGAGCTCGAGCGCACCGACGGCGTGGCCTTCTGCGACACCGATCCGATCAAGCTGCACTACGCGTGGGGCATGGCCGCGCTCGGGCTGGCGCCGCGCGCCCCCTTCGACCGTGAGCTGGCCGTGCTGCGGGCGGCGATGCGCACCGGGCGGCTGGGCTTCGCCGACGCGGTGCTGGTCGGCCTGCCGGAGGTCGCCGAGCTGCGGAGCCGGCGGGACGAGGACACCACCCGGCGGCGCCGTAACTTCGCGACGCACGTCCAGCTCCGCGAGCCGCTGCGGCAGTGGTACGAGGCGCTCGACGGGCTCGACCCCGGACGCGTGTTCTGGGAGCTGCCGGACACCGGTGTGCCCAAGCTGCCCGAACCGCGGGCGCAGCGAAGCTCCGTCGATCTGCTCGACGCTCTGATCGCCGCGTTGCCGCCGCTGCGCGTAAGACCCGCGTAAGGACCTCGGCCCGGCCGAGGGTGCACGATTGGTGTCGTGCAGACCAGCATGAAGTCGAAGGTGCGGGCCGGGTCGTCCGGTGTCGCGGCCGCCGCCGCGGCCCTGGGTGTCGCCGAGCTCGTCGCCGTGCTCACCGGACCCACGTCGGCGCCGCTGCTCGCGGTCGGCGGCGTGGTGGTGGACAACGTGCCCGCGCCGGTGAAGGACTTCGGCATCGCCGTGTTCGGCGTGCACGACAAGACGGCGCTGATCACCGGGACCGCCATTCTGCTCGGCGCCTACGCCTGGCTGGTCGGAGTCGTCGCCCTGCGCTCGTGGCGGCTCGCGCTGGGCGGGATCGCGCTTTTCGGCCTGGCCGGGGTGGCCGCCGCGGTGACCCGGCACGACGCCGGTTGGGTCGCGTCGTTGCCGTCGGTGATCGGTGCGCTGGTCGCCGTGCCGGTTCTGCGCTATCTGCTCAACCTCGCGGTGATCGGGGAGCCTGCGGGTGCTCGACTCGGGGGACCCGGTGTCGATGTTGTGGACCACGCTGACTCGTACCCGGAAAACAGCCGGCGGCGATTCTTCAAGGCCGCGGGAATCGTGGTCGGTGTCGCCGCCGTCGGCGGCATCGCCGGACGGCTGCTGACCGGACGCCGCTCGGTGAGCGCGGCCCGCGAGGAAGTGACGCTGCCGGCCGCCCGATCGGCCGCGCCCGCGGTGCCGGCCGGCGCCCAAGCGACCGGCGCGGTCAGCTACGTGACGCCGAACGACGACTTCTACCGGATCGACACGGCGCTGTTCCCGCCGCAGGTCGACCCCGAGACGTGGCAGCTGCGCATCCACGGGATGGTCCGCAACCCGATCACCCTCAGCTGGGAAGACCTGCTCCAGCGGCCCATGCTCGAGCGATACGTGACGCTGGCCTGCGTCTCCAACGAGGTCGGCGGCGACCTGATCGGCAACGCGCTGTGGCTGGGCACGCCCATCAAGGAACTGCTGGACGAGGCGGATCCGCTGCCCGGCGCCGATCAGGTGGTGCAGCGCTCGTCGGACGGATGGACCTGCGGAACCCCGACCGCCGTCCTGCGCGACGGGCGCGATGCGTTGCTCGCGGTCGGGATGAACGGCAAGCCGCTGCCGATCAAGCACGGTTTCCCGGTACGCATGGTCGTGCCCGGCCTCTACGGCTACGTGTCGGCGTGCAAATGGATCACCGAGATCGAGCTGACCCGGTTCTCGGACTTCGACGCCTACTGGGTGCCGCGCGGATGGTCGGCGCAGGCGCCGATCAAGACGCAGTCGCGCATCGACACCCCGCGCGACGGCGCCAAGCGACCGGCCGGCGCGGTGATGGTCGCCGGGGTGGCCTGGGCGCAGCACACCGGCATCGCCAAGGTCGAGGTGCAGATCGACGGGCAGCCGTGGCAGCCCGCGACGCTGGCCGGCACGGTCTCCAGCGACACGTGGCGGCAGTGGACGTTCCGCTGGCCGGACGCCCGGCCCGGAGAGCACGCCATCCGGGTACGCGCCACCGACGTCACCGGATACACGCAGACCAGCTCGCCCGCGCCACCCGCGCCGGACGGGGCCACCGGGTGGCACGGTGTACAGGTATCGATTGAGTAGATCTGAGTAGCCGGGGGACGCACTTTTCGTCCGACTCAGCGCACAAGTTCGCTCATACGGTGGCTTGCATGTCCACCGATGCGGTCGGAGAACCGCTGAACACGACGACGCGGACCCCTTACGGGGACCGCGTCACGAGCTGTGTGGTGTATCTACCTGTCGGGCGCCGTCAGGCCGCCGGCGCCTGCCGCTGTGCGGGCACCGCCGACTTGTGGGGACGGCCGAGGCGCGCCTCGAGCCGGGCAAGGTCGACGCGTCCGTGATGCCGGTCGGCGAGGTCCTCCCAGCCGACCGCGAGCAGCCGCAGCCGCTCCGCTTCGCTGAAACCTCCCCAGACACCGTACGGCTCACGGACGGCCAAGGCGTGCGCTGCGCACTCCGCCCGGACCGGGCAGGCGCCACACATCGACTTGGCTTTCGCCTCGCGGCGGTTGCGGGAGGACCCGCGCTCACCGTCAGGGTGGAAGAATTGCGCACTGTCTCGTCCTCGGCACAGACCGAGTCGCTGCCAGTCCCACAGGTCGGCGATGGGCCCGGGCAGTCTGCGAACGTTCGACATCAACACCCTCCTCCCGCGCGGCACCGCGGAGTGTTGTCACGAGGGGCCTGCTTGCAGTCCTTGCTCAGGCCTGACGCGGTGGTACCCCGGTGATCCCCGCCATAACCACGACTCATCGATGTCTTCTTCAGGCACATGACACCGCGGCCGTAACTCAGACCCACCTTTCCCGTTTTTTCCATCTAAAGCGCGTAATGCTGCGGCCCTCGCGTGATCTCCTCTGAGAGAGAAGGAGGATCACTGTGCGTACCGTCCTCGTGTGCGTCCGTACCCCGCTGGCGGCCCAGACCGTCGCGTCCACCGCGGCCCGGCTCGGCATGACCGGCGTCGTCAGGACGGCGGTCAGCGAGACCGAGGCCATGATCCGACTGGCTGAACGGCCCGCGGAAGTGGTCCTCGCCGACACCGCCGTAACCCGTCCCGACAGCGTCGGCTTCACCCGGCGCGTCCTCGCCCGAGCGCCACAGGCGCAGCTGGTGCTCTTCGGCGCGGAAGACCCCCGGGTCGCCGCGGCCGCGGTGGCCGCCGGTGCCCGCGGCGTCATCCGCGGCGTCGAACACGACCTGGTCAGCGTCGTCGCCAAGGCGCTGCTCCTGCTTCTGTTGCCGGTACGCCCCCAGGGCATGCCGATCAACGGCACCAACGCCCAACCGGCCGCGGTGGCCGGCGGCGCCCGCAACGCCAACTCGACCGCGACCCGCGGCCCCTACCGCGACGGCATGGGCATGGGCGCACCCAACGCGGGCGGCGTCCCGGCGATGATGCCCAACAGCCCGATGGTGCCGGTGCAGCGCGGCGACGCACCGCTGGACCCGGCGACCGGCCGGCCGATGGTGGCCTGGCCCGGGAACGAAGCCGGGGTGGGTGTGGCCGAGGCGGCACCCTCCGGGCGGCGGCTGACCCTCACCGAACGCGAGTTGCAGGTGTTGCGCGGCATGGCCGACGGCAAGAGCAACGCGGAGATCGGGCGGGAGCTCTTCGTCTCCGAGGACACCGTGAAGACGCATGCCCGGCGGTTGTTCCGGAAGCTGGGCGCCCGGGACCGTGCCCACGCGGTGGCGGCCGGCTTCAGAGCCGGCCTGGTTGCTTGACTCGGAAAGCGCGTCCCTCGCTGAGGGGCGCGCTTTCTAGTTCTCGTCCCGGGTCTCGTCGTCCTGGCCCTCGGCCAGGGTGTCGTGTACGCCGTCCGCGTAGCCGCGGGCGTACTCCCACGTCACGTAGTGATCCGGGTCCGGGTCGTAGGCCGGCTCGTGGACCCTCGGGCGGCCGCTGCTCAGCAGGTGGCGCAGGTTGCCCCGGAGCAGATCCCAGTCGAAGTAGTGCGGCTCGTGGCAGTCCTCACACTCGATCACCAGCCCGCGGATGCCCGTGGGACTGAGCAACGCCTGGTAGACCTCGAGGTCACTGAGGTCCTCGAGGACGTCCTGGCGCTCGGCCTCGGTGAGCGGATCGGCCTCGTCGTCGCCCGGATCGTCGAGGCCCGCGGCCGGGTCGACGGGGTCGGAGTTGAACGGGTCGATCGGTTCGTCCTGCACCTGCTCACCGTACCCACTTTCGGCCCGCCCGTGCTGGCCCGCACGCCCTGTGCGCCGTGCGAGGCGCGACTTCGCCGATGAGTAGGATGAAAGCTTGCTGCTCTCGCGATGGGGATGATCTGTGGACGCCGATTCCGCCCGTACAGTGCCGCTCGGACTCACCTTCGACGACGTTCTCCTGCAGCCCGGGGAATCCGACGTCGTGCCCAGCCGGGTCAACACCATCACACGGCTGACCCGGAACGTCGAGCTCACCATCCCGCTGCTGTCCAGCGCGATGGACACGGTCACCGAGGCGCGGATGGCGATCGCCATGGCCCGTGAGGGCGGCATCGGCGTGCTGCACCGCAACCTGTCGCTGGAGGACCAGGCCAACCAGGTCGACCTGGTGAAGCGGTCCGAGTCCGGGATGATCACCAACCCGGTCACCTGCGGCCCCGACGACACCCTGCGCCAGGTCGACCAGATCTGCGGGCGATACCGCATCTCCGGCCTGCCGGTGATCGACGACGACGGCATCCTGGTCGGCATCGTGACCAACCGCGACATGCGGTTCGTCACCGACGACAGCGCCAAGGTGCGCGAGGTGATGACCAAGAGTCCGCTGATCACCGCGGCGGTCGGGGTCAGCAAGGACGAGGCGCTGACCCTGCTGCAGCGGCACAAGGTGGAGAAGCTGCCGCTGGTCGACGACGACGGCCGGCTGCGCGGGCTGATCACGGTCAAGGACTTCACCAAGTCGGAGCAGTTCCCCCACGCGGCCAAGGACGACCAGGGCCGGCTGCGGGTGGCGGCGGCGGTCGGGGTCGGCGACGACGCGTACAAGCGGGCGCGCGCGCTGATCGACGCGGCCGTCGACGTGGTGATCGTGGACACGGCGCACGGACACCAGCGCCAGGTGCTCGAGATGATCACGCGGCTCAAGAAGGACACCACCACCGAGATCGTGGGCGGCAACGTGGCCACGTACGCGGGGGCGAAGGCGCTGGTCGAGGCGGGCGCCGACGCGGTCAAGGTGGGCGTCGGCCCGGGCGCGATCTGCACCACCCGGATCGTGGCCGGCGTGGGCGTCCCGCAGATCACCGCCGTGATGGAGGCCGCGCGTGCCTGCCGGCCGTCCGGGGTCCCGGTGATCGCCGACGGCGGCGTGCAGTATTCGGGCGACCTCGCCAAGGCGATCGTGGCCGGCGCCGACACCGTGATGCTGGGCAGCCTGCTGGCCGGCTGCGAGGAGAGCCCCGGCGACCTGATCTTCATCAACGGCAAGCAGTACAAGCAGTACCGGGGGATGGGTTCGCTGGGCGCGATGCAGTCGCGGGGCCAGGCGAAGTCGTACTCGAAGGACCGTTACTTCCAGCAGGACGTCACCGAGGACAAGCTGGTGCCCGAGGGCGTCGAGGGTCAGGTGCCGTACCGTGGACCGCTGTCGCGGGTCGCACACCAGCTCATCGGCGGGTTGCGTGCCTCGATGGGCTACGTGGGCGCCGAGACGATCCCCGACTTGCAGGTGAAGGGGCAGCTCATCAGGATCACTGCGGCGGGGTTGAAGGAAAGCCACCCGCACGACATCCAGATGACCGTCGAAGCCCCCAACTATCACTCCCGGTAGTAGCAAGCAGAGGATGCGAAATGCGTGACGTCGTCGAGATCGGTCTGGGGAAGACCGCGCAGCGCGGCTATCACCTCGACGACATCGCGATCGTGCCCAGCCGGCGCACCCGCGACGTCGACGACGTGTCGACGGAGTGGAAGGTCGACGCCTACCCCTTCAAGATCCCCTGCGTGGCGCACCCGTCCGACGCGACGATGAGCCCCGAGTCGGCGATCGCGCTGGGCCGGCTCGGCGGCCTCGGTGTGCTCAACGCCGAGGGCCTGTGGACCCGCTACGAGGACCCGACCAAGGTGCTCGAGGAGCTGGGCGCCCTGGGCGAGGACGCCGACGCCACCCGGCGGCTGCAGGAGGTCTACGCCGAGCCGATCCGGCCCGACCTGATCGCTGAGCGGGTCCGCGCCATCCGCGAGGGTGGCGTCACCGTCGCGGTCCGGGTGTCGCCGCAGCACACCCTGGCCCTCGCCCCGGTGATCCTGGACGCCGGCGTCGACCTGCTCGTCATCCAGGGCACGCTGGTCAGCGCCGAGCATGTGTCCACGACGGACGAGCCGCTGAACCTCAAGGAGTTCATCGCCGACCTCGACCTGCCGGTGATCGTCGGCGGATGCACCGACTACAAGACGGCCCTGCACCTCATGCGCACCGGCGCCGCCGGCGTCATCGTGGGCGTCGGCGCCGACGAGTGGTCCACGACGGACACCGTGCTCGGCATCCGGGTGCCGATGGCCACCGCGATCGCGGACGCCGCCGCGGCCCGGCGGGACTACCTCGACGAGACCGGCGGGCGCTACGTGCATCTGATCGCCGACGGCGGCATCCAGACCAGCGGCGACATCGCCAAGGCCATCGGCTGCGGCGCCGACGCGGTGATGCTGGGCGAGCCGCTCTCGCTCGCCGAGGGCGCCCCGGCCGGCGGCGCGTGGTGGCACTCGGCGGCCAGCCACCCGTCGCTGCCGCGCGGCGGCTTCTGCATCGCCGGTGAGCCGGACGGCACCCTCGAGGAGCTGCTCTACGGCCCGGCCGGTCAGCCCGACGGCCAGCTGAACCTCTTCGGCGGGCTCAAGCGGGCGATGGCCAAGTGCGGCTACCACGACGTCAAGGAGTTCCAGAAGGTGAGCCTCGTCCTCGACAAGTGATCGACCGTCTCCTTCGGGTGTCTTTCTCCTGGTCGACGTAGGGTCGGGCGATGCGACGGGTGACGGGTGCGGCGGTGGTGGGCCTGGTCCTGCTCGCGGCCGGGTGCAGCGCCGACGAGAAGCCGGCGCCGACCGGGTCGTCGGCGGCTCCGGCGTTCTCGCCCGGCGCCGACGGCATCGGTGACCCGTACTTCCCGAAGTACGGCAACGGCGGATACGACGTGGCCGGGTACGCGCTGGACCTCCGCTACGAGCCGGGCGACGGCCGGCTGGCCGGGAGCGCGACGATCACCGCCACCGCGACCCAGGACCTCTCCCGGCTCAACCTCGACCTCGCCGGGCTGACCGCGTCGAAGGTGACCGTCGACGGCGCGGCCGCCACGCACAAGGCCGACGGCGCCGAGCTCGTCGTCACGCCGGCCGGCGGGGTGCCGCGCGGTCGGCGGTTCACGGTGGTCGTCGACTACTCCGGCGCGCCCGGTGCGGTGGGCAGTGACGTGCTCGGGCAGGGCGGCTGGCGGCGTACCCCGGACGGCGCCGTC
>NZ_JBFAZH010000239.1:0-8241 GCF_040681735.1 Actinoplanes sp. NPDC051633
ATTGGTTGGAACCAACAGGCGTTAGTGTGTTGTTGAGTTGGTACTTTCATGGGATTAATCCCATGAAACCCCCATCCAACTCGCATCGCGGGCAGGTCGGGCGCCGGGGGCGTCTCGGCCAGCACGGGCAGGCCGCGCTGCACCGCGTCGCGTACCACCTGGGCGTTGACGTCCCACGGCACCGCCGTGACCACGAAGTCCGCGCGTACCTCATCGATCGTCCGCAGTGCCGGCACCGGCAGCTCCCGCGGCGTGCGCACCACCGCGCCCACACAGTCGACATCGGGCAGTTCGGCGGCGAGCCGCCAGAACATCTCGGCCCGCCACCCGGCGCCGACGACGACAAATGTGGTCATTCGACGAGCTTAGATTGACAGTCCGGTTACTTGATTGTTTCCTCTCGATATGCGCGTCCTCTTCGCGGCCGTCACCGCCGCCGTCCTCGTCCTGCCGGCGCCGGCCGTCGCCTCGGCCCATCCGGCCCATCAGCAGGAGCCGCGGGCGAGGGTGTGGGTGACCACCCCGGATCGCGCCGAGGAGTTGCACGAGCGGGCGCCGGTCTCCTTCGGCACCGGCCGCAGCGACGCGCCGACCATCGTGCTCGACCCGTCCGACCGCTATCAGGAGATCGACGGCTTCGGCGCGTCGATCACCGATTCCTCCGCGGCGGTGCTCTACCGGCTCGGCCCGGCGGCGCGCGAGCAGGCGATGCGGTCGCTCTTCGACCCGCGGGAGGGGATCGGCGTCAGTTTGCTGCGCCAGCCGGTCGGATCGTCCGACTTCACGGCGGCCGCCGAGCACTACACCTACGATGACGTGCCGGCCGGGCAGACCGACTTCGCGCTGCGGCACTTCAGCATCGCGCACGACGAGGCGCAGATCCTGCCGCTGCTGCGCCGGGCCAAGCGGCTCAACCCGCGGCTCAGCGTGATGGCGACGCCGTGGAGCCCGCCGGCGTGGATGAAGACCGGAGACTCGCTGGTCGGCGGCCGGCTCAAGGACGACCCGCGGATCTACGATGCGTACGCACGGTATCTGGTCAAGTTCGTCCGCGCGTACCAGCGGGCCGGGGTGCCGATCGACTACCTGTCGGTGCAGAACGAGCCGCAGAACCGGCACCCCTCCGGATACCCCGGCACCGACATGCCGGTGCGGCAGGAGGCCGCGGTGATCGCCGCGCTCGGGCCCAAGCTGCGGGCGGCGGGCCTCAGGACCAGGATTCTCGGGTACGACCACAACTGGTCGACCCATCCCGGCGACATCGAGTCCACCCCGCCCGGCGAGGACCCGGAGACCGACTACCCGTACCGGCTGCTGCGCACCGAGGCGGCGAAGTGGATCGCCGGCACCGCGTACCACTGCTACTCCGGCGACCCGAGCGCGATGACCGCCCTGCACAACGCCTTCCCGCGCAAGGGCATCTGGTTCACCGAGTGCTCCGGCTCGCACGGACCCACGGACACGCCCGAGCAGATCTTCCGCGGCACGCTCACCTGGCACGCCCGCAACATCATCATCGGCACCATGCGGAACTGGGCGAAGTCCGCGGTGAACTGGAACATCGCGCTCGACTCGACCGGCGGCCCGCACCTGGGCGGCTGCGACACCTGCACCGGGCTGCTGACGCTGCACCCGGACGGGAGCGTCTCCCGCGACGCCGAATACTTCACCATCGGGCACGCGGCGAAGTTCGTGCGCCCGGGCGCGGTCCGGATCGGCAGCACGTCCTTCGGCACCACCGGCTGGAACGGCCAGATCATGGACGTGGCCTTCCGGAACCCGGACGGCTCGACCGCGCTGATCGTGCACAACGAGAACGACGACCCGCGTACGTTCGCCGTCCGGGCCGGCGAGCGCGAGTTCGAGTACACGCTGCCCGGCGGCGCCCTGGCGACCTTCACCTGGCCGCGCGACCACCGGCTGGCCGACCGTCTCGCCCCGGTCCGCATCCCGGGCGCCACGGCCACCGCCACGCCGGCCGGCGAGACGCCGCAGGCCGCGGTCGACGGTGACGCGTCGACCCGCTGGTCGAGCGGCGCGCCGCAGGAGCCCGGCCAGCAGCTCACCATCGACCTGGCGCGGTCCGCCGTCTTCGACCGGGTGTCCATCGACAGCGGCGGCAACCTCGGCGACTACGCGCGCGGCTGGCGCCTATCCGCCAGCTCGGACGGCGTCGTCTGGCGCGACCTCGCGAGCGGCGCGTCGACCGGGCAGCTGACCGACGTCGACGTGCCACGTACCCGGGCCCGCTGGCTGCGGATCACCTCCACCGCGAGCAGCGGCAGCTGGTGGAGTGTGGCCGACGTCCGCCTGTACCGGCGGTTTTGACGCGCGCTGACGGGGGCAGCGTCACTGGGTGACCAACCCTGACCGCTGGAAGGCCATGAGCGTCGCGCTCACGGCCGGCTTCATGACGCTGCTCGACGTGAGCATCGTCAACGTGGCGCTGCCGTCCATCCGCGCCGACCTGGAGCTGAGCTCGGGCGCGCTGCAGTGGGTGCTGTCCGGGTACGCGCTGACCTTCGGCCTGCTGCTGGTGCCCGCCGGCCGGTTCGGTGACGCCCGCGGGCGGCGGTCGGTCTTCATCGTCGGGGTGGCCGCCTTCACCCTCGCCAGCGCCGCCGCCGGGCTGGCCGGCAGCGCGCTCTTCCTGGTCGTCGCCCGGCTCGTGCAGGGCGCCGCGGCGGGCGTGGTCAACCCGCAGGTGTCCGGCCTGATCCAGCAGCTCTTCGAGCCGCGCGAGCGGGGCAAGCCGTTCGGCCTGCTCGGCGCGACCATCGGCGTCTCCACCGCGGTCGGGCCGCTGCTCGGCGGCCTGCTCATCGCCGTGTTCGGCGCCGAGCAGGGCTGGCGCTGGATCTTCTACATCAACGTGCCGATCGGCATCGCCGCGATCCTGCTCGCCGTCAAGTACATCCCGGCCAAGCCCGCCGACGACCGGCCGAAGGAGCGCCTCGACCCGGTCGGCGTGGTCCTGCTCGGCACGGGAGTGCTGCTGCTGTTGCTCCCGCTCGTGCAGGAACGGGAGTGGAACGGCCCGGCGAAGTGGCTGCTGATCCCGGCCGCGCTGGCCGTGCTGGCCGGCTTCCTGGCCTGGGAGCGCCGCTACGCCCGGGGCGGCGGCACCCCGGTGATCGACGTGGACCTGTTCCGCACCCGCTCGTACGCCTTCGGCACGGTGATCGGCCTGCTCTACTTCGCCGGCTTCCCGGCGCTGTTCTTCGTCTACACGCTCTTCCTGCAGAACGGCCTCAAGTACAGCGCGCTGCTGGCCGGCCTGGCGGTCACGCCGTTCGCGGTCGGCGGCGCGGCCGCATCCGCGCTGGGCGGGCGGATTGTCGAGCGGTACGGCCGCCCGCTGGTGCTGATCGGTCTGGTCATGGTCGCGGCCGGGCTGACCGCGGTCGTGGTCGTCCTGCACTTCGTGCCCGGCCGAGGCGCCGGCTGGGCCGCCGCGCTGCCGCTGCTCGTCGCGGGCATCGGCGGTGGCTTCGTGATCAGCCCCAACCAGACGCTGACCCTGTCGCAGGTGCCGGTGCGGCGGGCCGGCAGCGCGGGCGCCGTGCTGCAGACCGGCCAGCGCATCGGCACGGCGGTGGGCATCGCGGCGGCCGGCACGGTCTTCTTCGCCCAGCTGGCGTCCAGCGGCGGCAGCTGGGGCCTGGCTCTGCGGTACGCCCTCGGCGTCGCGATCGGGTTCGTGGTGATCGCCACCATCGCGGCGGTCGCCGACGTTGTCGTGGACCGCAGCCGCCAACCGGCGTTGAACCGGTCTTGACCTGGCCCCTGGGGCAGACACCCATACTGCGGTCATGACAGAGATCAGCACTCGCGACGTGCCCGCCCTGCGGGTCGTCACCGAGGTCCGCGTGGTGGACCAGCAACAACTGATGGAGTGGCTGCCCGGGGCGATGGCCCGCGTGGGCGACGCGCCCGGCGGGCTCGACGCGGCGTCGCAGCCGTGGCTCGGGCGGGACACCGGCGACCCGGTGTTCGTCGTCGTCTACGAGGGCAACCCCAACGAGGCGCCATGTGAGGTGGTGGTCGGCCGGCCGGTGGCCGAGGGCGGGGACCGGGAGCTGCCGGCGCACCACGAGGCGTTCGCCCGCGTACGCAAGGCAACGGTACTGAGCGGCGGGCTCGGTGAGGTGTACGAGGGCATCGAGAAGTGGGCCGGCGACCAGGGCCTGACCGTGCTCGGGCCGCCCCGCGAGGTGTACTGGACCGATTTCGGGGCGGCGAGCGAGGATGATGTGGTGTTCGATGTCGCCTGGCCGGTCGCCCAGCACAACGCCTGATGAGGACCGGTGTCTGACGAAGTGCTGCTGACGAGCGGCGAGTTCGCCCGCCGCTCCCGGCTGTCCATGAAGGCGCTGCGGCTCTACGACCGGATCGGCCTGCTGCGCCCGGCGGTGGTCGAGCCGGGCAACGGCTACCGCCGGTACGCCGAGAGCCAGCTCGACACCGCCCGGCTGATCGCCCTGCTGCGCCGGCTCGACATGCCGCTCGCGCAGATCGCGACGATCACCGCCGACCGCGGCGCCGGTGGGGCGGAGCTGCTCGACCGGTACTGGGCCGAGGTCGAGCAGCGCCTGGCCGCGCAGCGCTCGCTGGCCGAGCGGCTGGTGCGCAGCCTGGCGGGGGAGACACCGCCCGGCCCGTGGCAGGTACGCACCCGCGACGTGCCCGACCAGCTGGTGCTGACCGAGCAGCGGCACGTCACCCTGGCGCAGCTCGACTGGCAGCGGGAGGCGACCGCCCGGCTCCTCGCCACGGCCTCGACGGTCGGCGGCGCGGCCGGCCCCCGGTTCGTGATCTTCCACGGCACACCGTCGGAGGACGCGGCCGCGCCGATCGAGGTGTGCGTGCCGATCGCCGCCGATCCCGGGGGAGTCGCCGTCCGGCTCGAACCCGCGCACGCCGAGGCGTACATCCCCGTGGACGCCGGGAACTTCGAGGTCCCGCGTGTCCTGTCGGTCTACGACGCGCTGCGGAGATGGGCCGGACGACGGGCCGCCGGGCCGCCCCGCGAGGTCTACTCCTACGACACCGGGCCCGTGTGCGACATCGCCCTACCCGTTCAGATCGCCCTACCCGTTCAATGAGTCGACCAGCCGGCGCGCCGACCCGGCCAGATTCCACCGCTCCGCCAGGGCGAGCAGCCGGTCCGAGTCCTCGGGCGCCTTCGGCAGAGTGGCGTCGAAGTCCGGCAGCTTCACGTCCAGGGCCACCTTGCAGACCGGCAGCGCCCTGCCCAGGTACTCTGCCGCGTCCTTGAGCTTGGTGCGCAGACCGGGTGCGAAGCCGGCACCCGGGTCGTCGAGGACGGCGAGGATCTGCTCGACGCCGCCGTAGCGGTCGATCAGCCGGGCCGCCGTCTTCTCGCCAACACCGGGCACGCCGGGCAGGCCGTCGCTCGGGTCGCCGCGCATCGCCGCGAAGTCCGCGTACCAGCGGGCCGGCACCCCGTACTTCTTCAGCACCAGCGCGTCGTCGGCGTCTTCCAGCTTGGCCACGCCCCGCCCGCAGTAGAGCAGGCGGGTGCCGCGCTCGTCGTCGACCAGCTGGAACAGGTCGCGGTCGCCGGAGACCACCTCGACCGGTGCGGGCTGGGTGGCCGCGAGGGTGCCGAGCACGTCGTCGGCCTCGTACCCGTCCACCCCGAACGCCGGGATGCCCACCGCGGCGAGCACCTCGAGCAGCACCGGGATCTGCTTCTCCAGCGCCGCCGGCACCTCCTCGACGTCGCCGTGCGCGACCCGGTGCTTCTTGTACGAGGGCACCAGCGCGACGCGCCAGGCCGGTCGCCACGACGCATCCAGCGCGCACACCACCCGATCGGGCCGCCGGGTGCGGATCAGCTGTGCCAGCATGTCCATGAAGCCGCGGATCGCGTTGACCGGCTCACCCGCGTCGGTCCGGGCGGCGTTCTCGGGGATGCCGTGGAAGGCGCGGAAATACAGGCTGGGCGCGTCAACGGCGAGCAGCGGCCGGCGGTCCGTCATGGCACGCAGCCTAATACCTAACAGCCCTAACGACCGTTAAGCTGTCAGTCATGACGGTTGACCGGATGCTGCCGACCGAGGAGGCGTCTGAGCTTCTCGGGTTGACGCGGGAGATCGCCGACGGGGAGCTGGCGCCACGGGCGGCCGATTTCGAGGCGCGGGGAGAGTTCCCGCGCGACGTGCTGCGAACGATCGGGCAAGCCGGCCTGCTGGGCCTGCCCTACCCGGAGGACGACGGCGGCGGTGGCCAGCCGTACGAGGTGTATCTGCAGGTGCTGGAGGTGCTCGCGGCGCGCTGGCTGGCGATCGCCGAGGCGGTCAGCGTGCACACCCTGTCGTGCTTCCCGGTGGCGGCGTACGGCGGCGAGCGCCAGCGCAAGATGCTGCCCGACCTGCTCGGCGGCGACCTGCTCGGCGCGTACTGCCTGTCCGAGCCGCAGGGCGGGTCCGACGCCGCGGCCCTGATCACCCGGGCCGTGCGCGACGGCGAGGACTGGGTGGTGACCGGCACCAAGGCCTGGATCACCCACGGCGGGCAGGCCGACTTCTACAACATCTTCTGCCGCACCGGCGGACCCGGCCCGTCCGGCATCTCCTGCCTGCTCGCCGACGCCGACACGCCCGGGCTGCTGCCGCAGAAGCCGGAGAACACGATGGGCCTGCGCGCGTCCCCGCCGGCCCAGATCGTCTTCGACGGCGCTCGGGTCCCCGCCGACCGGCGGGTCGGCGCCGAGGGGGTGGGCTTCAGGATCGCGATGCAGGCGCTGGACGCCGGGCGGCTGGGCATCGCGGCGTGCGCGGTCGGGCTGGCTCAGGCGGCGCTGGACCACGCGGTCGCGTACGCCGGGGAACGAACGCAGTTCGGCCGTCCGATCGGCGACTTCCAGGGCGTCGGGTTCATGCTGGCCGACATGGCCACCCAGATCTCCGCCGCGCGGGCCCTGACGCTGGCCGCGGCCCGGCTCAAGGACGCCGGCCGGCCGTTCTCGACCGAGGCGGCGAAGGCGAAACTGTTCGCGACCGACATGGCGATGCGGGTGACCACCGACGCGGTGCAGGTGCTGGGCGGGGCCGGCTACGTCGCCGACCACCCGGTGGAGCGCTGGTTCCGCGAGGCCAAGGTGCTGCAGATCGTCGAGGGCACCAACCAGATCCAGCGGATGGTGATCAGCCGGGCGCTGACCCGCGGGGCGGCCGCCGCACAGTAGGGTGGCGGCCGTGGAAGAGATCGACCGGGCCATCGTGGGCGCCCTGACCGCGGACGGCCGGTTGTCGTACACCGACCTGGCCGAGCGCGTCGGGCTCAGCGTGTCGGCGGTGCACCAGCGGGTACGCCGGCTCGAGCAGCGCGGCGTGATCAGCGGCTACACGGCGAGGGTGTCCTTCGAGGCGCTCGACCTGCCGCTGACGGCGTTCGTGGCGATCCGGCCGTTCGACCCGTCCCAGCCGGACGACGCGCCCGACCGCCTCCGGCACCTCCCCGAGATCGACTCCTGCTACTCGGTGGCGGGCGACGACTTCTACCTGCTCCTGGTACGCGTGGCCGGCCCGGCCGACCTGGAGCGGGTGCTGCAGGAGATCCGCACGGCGGCAAACGTCACCACCCGCACGACGGTCGTCCTCTCCACCCCATACGAAAACCGCGCGCCGCAGCTCTCCTAGCCGCGCGCGCTCCGTTTCGTTGCCGGCTGCGGAGTGCCGCGGCCCGGGCCGGCGGCTGTCCGTCACGGCGGCCATGCGGCGTGGGTGCTGGCTGGGCTGGCTAGCGGCCCGTCGCGGTGGCGTTGTGGTTGGTGTTGGCGGCGTGGGCGCTGTGTTCGGGTGAATGCGGCCCGTCGCCGTGAGGTTGTGGTCAGGGCGGCAGCCATGCGGCCTGAGTGCTGGGTTGGGCTGGGTGCGGCCCGTCGCGGTGTGGTCGTGGTCGGGGCTGGCAGCCATGCGGCGTGGGTGGTGGGTCCGGGTTGGGCGCGGCCGGTTGCGGTGTGGTCGTGGTCGGGGCTGGCGGCCATGCGGCGTGGGTGGTGGGTTGCGCTGGGTGCGGCCGGTCGCCGTGAGGTTGTGGTCGGGGCTGGCGGCCATGCGGCGTGGGTGGTGGGTCCGGGTTGGGCGCGGCCTGTTGCGGTGTGGTCGTGGTCGGGGTTGGCGGCCATGCGGCGTGGGTGGTGGGTCGGGCTGGCTGCGGCCGGTCGGGGTGTGGTCGTGGTCGGGGCTGGCAGCCATGCGGCGTGGGTGGTGG
>NZ_JBFAZH010000240.1:0-8239 GCF_040681735.1 Actinoplanes sp. NPDC051633
CCATATAAAGCTCGTGTTTGCTTAAACGATGATTTTGCATAATCTATATCACAATTTAAGCCACTTTTTTCTTCTCCCGAGGTGGGCGGCACGCTGGACGTACATGACGACCTGGTGGCCGGCCTGGCCGTGCCCAGGAGTGTGCCGGGGGAGCGGTTCGACGAGGTGATCAGCCGCTATGCGGCGGATCACCCGGTGCGGGCCTGGTGGCTGGCGAGCGGCGAGAAGCCGGAGGTACGCGCATGACCCGGCGGCACTTCACGGTGGTTCCGGTCGAGGAGCCGGTCACCGAGCCGGTGCTGAAGCTGGGCGGCCGGCCGGTCTGGCTCGAGGCGCCGCAATGGCCGGTCTCCCTCGAGTACGACGAGCCGATGACCTTCGTCGGCCAGTTCCCGGTGCCGGGCGGGCTGGCCTACCTCTTCATGACCCGGGCGGACGACTACGCGCCGTACACGGCCGAGCCGGAGGGCGGCGAGAACGCCGTGATCGTCCAGCCGGGCGGCCGGTTGCAGATGCTCCGCCGCACCATCCACGACGACCCGGCGCCGCAGGTGGTGCTCGCCCAGGCGGAGGGGCCGACGATCGCGCCGGACCACCGGCTGGTGCGGGTCGAGCCGGACGGCGAGTGGCGGCTTCAGTTCGTCGACGGCGAGCCGGAGTGGCTGCAGGGCGACGAGACCCCCGGCGAGGGCTACCGCCTGGTCGCGCAGCTGGCCGCCGAGCTGCTTCCGTTCACCATCAACTTCGGCGACCTGGGCGTCGGGTACCTGTTCCTCTCGGCCGACGGCCGGGAGGGACGGTTTCTCTGGCAGGGTCACTGACCGAGGCGTTTGAACCGGTGAAACAGGGCATGAAGGAGATGCCGGCCGAAGACACCGGCCTTAGCCGGGAGAACGCCGATGAGTTGGGTGCAGACAGTCCGGGAGCGGACCAGGGAACGGCTCGCCGCAGCGGCGAGCCGTAACCCGCCACCGTTCGAGGCCGGGAACGGTCAGGCCGAGCCGATCCGGGTGGTCGAGCAGCCACCCGGGACCGACGACGTCCTGCCCCGCGGGGTGCGGACGGCCGGAGCCTGGGCCTGGCGGTTCATCCTGTTCGTCATCGCCGCGTACCTCGCCCTGCGGCTCGTCTCGCTGCTGCGCGTGGTCATCATCCCGGTGATCGTGGCGATCCT
The DNA here is from genome assembly GCF_040681735.1 of Actinoplanes sp. NPDC051633. Classification (NCBI taxonomy): domain Bacteria; kingdom Bacillati; phylum Actinomycetota; class Actinomycetes; order Micromonosporales; family Micromonosporaceae; genus Actinoplanes; species Actinoplanes sp. NPDC051633. Next base: position 1,175 of record NZ_JBFAZH010000240.1, read on the forward strand.
GCTGGCGGCGCTCTTCCAGCCCGTCGCCGCGGCCCTCGTCCGGCGTGGGATGAAGCGGTCCCTGGCCGCGGGGCTGGTGCTCATCACCGCGCTGATCGTGGTCTTCGGCGGGCTGAGCCTGATCATCAGGACCTTCATCAGCCAGATCGACAACCTGTCGGCGCAGGTCAGCGACGGCGTGCAGGAGGTGCAGAACTGGCTCGCCAGAGGGCCGCTGCACATCTCCGGCGCTCAGCTGAGCCAGTACATCGACCGCGCACGGGACGCCATCACCGAGAATCAGGGCGCCCTGACCTCCGGCGCCTTGAGCACGGCCGGCACCCTCGGCGAGGTTGTCACCGGGTTCTTCCTGGTCCTGTTCACGCTCTTCTTCTTCCTGCGTGACGGGTCTCAGATCTGGTCGTTCCTCTGCCGGATGCTGCCCCGCGAGGCTCGGGTGGCCACCGCCCGGGCCGGCCATTACTCCTGGCACACCCTCGTCTCGTACGTGCACGCGACCGTGCTGGTGGCCTTCGTCGACGCGCTGGGAATCGGCATCGGGCTCTTCGTGCTCCGCGTACCCCTCGCCCTGCCTCTGGCGGCGCTCGTCTTCCTCGGCGCCTTCATCCCGGTCGTCGGCGCCACGGTGACCGGCGTGGTCGCCGTTCTCGTCGCCCTGGTCGCCAACGGCCCGGTCACCGCGCTGATCGTGCTGGGCGTCGTGATCGCGGTCCAGCAGCTCGAGGGGCACATCCTGCAACCGCTGATCATGGGTCGGGCGGTCGCCTTGCACCCGCTCGCCGTCATCCTGGCGATCGCCTCCGGCATCGTCGTCGCGGGCATCGTCGGCGGCCTCATCGCGGTGCCGCTGCTGGCCGTCCTGAACACCGCGGTCCGCTATCTGGTGCGGCACCCGTCCGGAGACCCCACCCCCGACCGGGAGCCACCGGGCACCAAGAAGGAAGAGGACGACGAACCGGAGGTCACCGATCAAGAGGCCGTCGCCGCCGCCGAGCCGCCCGCCCCGGAAACCTCGGTGCCGTCCGCCAAGTAGGCGGTCGCGCCCCACTCAGCCAAACACCCCGGCCGGCCGAAGTGGTTCGGCCGGACGGGGTGGCGAGCAGGCGTTGCTCAGCCGCGGAAGCCCGCGAAGATCTTGCTGAACTCGAACGGGGACTGCGCCACGTTCGTGCACTGGAAGAGTGCGCCGTTGCAGGCGTTCTTGTCGCGGTTGGCCTCCCAGAACGAGACGAAGCCGAGGTGGTTGCTGTTCGCGAAGGCGATCAGGTCACGGGCGTCACTCTGGGCGAACGTGCCCTGGTCGTCGTTCTTGCCCAGCATCGGGGTCACGCCGACCATCTTGAACGCGGCCGCGTCGCTGTTGCCGTAGATCGACCTGATCTGGTCCTTCGTGGACTTGACCGCCTGGATCGCCAGGTCGCCGTAGTCCTGCGCCGCCCGGCCGTAGTCCATCGCCATGATGTTGACCAGGTCCACGTCCACGCCGGCGTCCTTGGCGGAACGCACCACGTTCAGGCCGTCCGCCGTGAGACCCTCGGGCAGCACCGGCAGGGTCAGCGAGATCTTCAGGCCGGGGTTCGCCTTCTGCAGCGCGGCCAGGGCGGTCGAGCGGCGGGCGATCGAGGCCCGGTCGGCCGAGGCGGCGCCCTCGATGTCCAGGTCGATGTACTTCAGGTTGTACGCCGACACGACGGCCTGGTACTCGGCCTGCAGCGCCGTCACGTCGGTGCACGCCTGGGCCAGCTCGATGCCGGTCGCGCCGCCGAAGGAGACCTTCACGTCACCGCCGGCCGCCCGCAGAGCGTTGATCTGGTCGGCGAACTGCTTCGACCGCGGATCGAACGCGTTGAACCAGCTCGCCTTGCAGCCGGTGCTCGTGACGAAGGCCAGCGAGAACGACTTGACGTTGCCGCTCGCCGCGAGCTGGGCCAGCGTGGTGGACCCGTTCGAGAGAAGACCCATGTCCACGTACGGGGCGACGAGGACGTTCCCGCTTGCGGGGACGGTCGGGGGCTTCGTCGGCGGCGCGGTCGGGGGCTTGGTGGGCTCGGTCGTCGGCGGTTTGGTCGTCGGAGCCGTGGTCGGGGCGGTGGTCGGCGCCGAGCCGCCCGAGCAGGCGAGGCCGTTGATCGTGCAGCTCGTCGGGTTGCCGCTGCCCGCCACGATGAACCCGAACTCGGTGCTGCCACCCGCCGGGATGGTGGCGTTGTAGCCCTTGTTCCTGGCCGTGGAGACGGCACCCGACGTGGTCACCGCGGCGTCCCAGGAGCTGCCGACCTTGGCGCTGCCGGGCAGGCCGAAGGCGAGCGTCCAGCCGTTGACGGGCGTACCCGTGTTGTTCCTGATCGTGAACTTGGCCTGATAGCCGGAGCCCCAGTCGGAGTCCTTGCTGAAGTCGGCGGTGAGCGCCCCGGCCGCCTTGGTCGTCGGAGCCGTCGCCGCCACCGCGGCGATCGCGCCCCCGCCCGCGGCGAGGAAGGCCGCTCCAAGGTAGATGGTCAGCCGTAGACGTCTGCGTGCCATGTGATGACTCCGATCGAGGTGTTGTCGAACGGCGTCGATCATGGAGCGGCGCGGCTTAAAGAGCCTTGGCAGTTTCCTTAAGTCCGGCTCAAGTCGCTGCGGCCCTACGATGGCGGTGTGCGTGTGGCGTTCGACATGGAGACCCGGGACCCGGACGACGCGCTCACGCTCTGTCTCCTGGCCGGGCATCCCGGCGTACGCCTCGCAGCCGTCACCGTCAATCCCGGCACGCCCGCGCAGGTCGCCGTCGTGCGTGAGATCCTCGCCCGCCTCGGCGCGGACGTGCCGGTCGGCGCCCGCGTCGCCGACTCCCCGCGCGACGACGTGTCGCCCTTTCACCGTGAGTGGCTCGGCGACCTGACCGCGGCACGCGCCGATGCGGTGGCGCACGAGCTGCTGGCACAGGTCCTGGACGAGGACACCGTGCTGGTCACCGGCGCGCCGCTGCACAACCTGCGGCTGCTGCTCAACAACCATCCCGCCGTCGAGGTGCGCAGGTGGGTCGCGCAGGGCGGGTTCGCCGGGGACAACGTGGTGCCGCCCGCCGACCGGCTGCCGAAGTTCGCGGGCGCCACCACGCAGGAGTCGTACAACTTCGGGCACGACAGCAAGGCGGCGCTGCTCGCGCTGAGCAGCCCGCGGATCCGTGAGCGCCGCCTGGTCGCCAAGAACGTCACGCACGGTGTCGCCTGGGATCCCGCGCTGCAACGGCGGTTGCTCGACGAGCGCGACGATCTCACCCCGGGCGCCCGGCTCGCGGTCGAGGCGATGGAGGTCTACCTGCGGGAACGGCCGGAGGGCAAGCTGCTGCACGACCCGCTGGCGGCCGCCGCCGCGCTGGATCCGGCCGCCTTCCGGTGGGCCGAGGTCGAGGTCTACCGCGAGCAGGGGCGGTGGGGGTCACGGCCGCGTGCCGGATCCAATATGTACGTGTCCACCGCCGTCGACGCCGATCGCGCCCTGCGCACGCTGATGTGGTGAACTGACCGCGTGAACCTCCAGGCCTGGATCTACGCGCTGCCGATGGCCGGCCGGGACGCCGACGCCGCGGTGGCCCAGGTCGCCGCCCTGCGGGAGGCGCTCGACCCGATGCTCGCCCGCGGCGCCTTCGCCGGCTGGCACGCCGCTGCGCTGCTGTCCGAGGACGATCTCGAGGAGGAGGACATCGACCCGGAGTGGATCGAGCCGGCGACCGGCGGCGAGCTCCCGGCGGTCTTCCTCAACATCACCTACGACCGCGACCGGGGGCCCGCCGGCGACGCCGAGCTCGACGCCCTGTTCGCCCGGACCGGCCTGCGCCACACCCTCACGGACCCGCCGGTTTCTGACTGATCAGGTCGATGAGCACGTCGCGGGTGGTCTGCCCGGGCTTGGGGTAGAGGACGCGCACGATCCGGCCCTGACGGTCGAAGATCGTGATCGGCTCGGTCGAGGCCGGGTCGAAGGCGACCTCCATGTCGTCGCCCAGCGCCATCCGGACACGCCGGGTGTCGGTCGAGGTCACCTGCGCGCCGCCGGGCTGGCCCGAGGTCGTCTGCCCGCTGCGCGGCTGCACCGTGACACCACCACCGGCGGTCTTCTCGAAACCCATCAGCTCACGGACCCAATGGGTCTCGAACGTGACGTCCGGATGCTCCTTGGCCAGCGGGAGGAAGACCTGGTCCCGCAGGGACCGCGCGGTCGTGCCGCCCATGTAGTAGTCGACGATCGCGATCCGCTTGGCGCCGCCCTCGATCAGCTTGCGGAACTCGGCCTGCATCGCGACATCCTCGAACTTGCCCTTCTTCTGCTTCGGGTCGGGGTTGCGATGCACGTCCATGGTCCGGACCTTCGGGGCCAGGTCGGGGCTGGCCGCCTTGATCACGTCGGCCAGGAAGGCGCCGCCGCGCACCATGCCGACGATCACGTCCGGGTTGTCCGCCGTGAGCTGCGCGGTCAGGTCGGCGACCGCCTTCTGGTTCTCGGCCACCACGCTGTCCAGCGCGAAGCCCTCCAGCTCACCGCGCTCCTTGCCGGTGGGCGTGCGCAGCTGGTTGATCACCTCGCCGCGTTCGGCGTTCGTGGAGCCCGGCTTCTCGATCAGCGCGGCCAGCTCGGCCAGCCGCGGCTGCAGATCGGCCGGCGTGGACCGCTCGGCGAAGAACATCGGCTGCTGCCCGGGCAGTGTCGCGGTGACCACCCGGCGTCCGCTTCCGTCGGCCGCCTCGGTGACCGACGCGCCGAGCGCCTTCATCCGGTCGACCAGCGCCTGGGTGGTTCCCGCCTCGTACGTGTACTGACTCGTCCCACCGCCGCGCTGCAAGCCGACCCGCTCGGGCAGCTCGAACGACTTCGTCAGCAGCTCACCGCTGATCGCGGCCTGCTCCGCGGCCAGGTCGGCCATCGCCTTGCGCAGCGCGTCGGTGCCCACCTCACGGTCGCCGCGCACCGCGTCCACGGTCGCGCGCAGCTTCGCGTCCAGCTCGGCCGCCTGCTTGCGCAGCGGCTCGATGACCGCGGGATCGTCGCCCTTGCCGCTCGCGTACGCCGACCGCAGCGCCTCGGTCAGCCGGGCCCGGCCGGCCTCGATCGCGGCGAGGTCGGTGCCGTACTTGGCGTGGAACTGTTCCAGCGCCCGGAGCTGCCGGCGGCTGTGGATCGCGTTGCTGACCGAGCGGGCGGTGACGCTCAGGGCCGCGTACATGACCAGGCTCTCCACCGCCATGACCGCGAACTCGTCGGAGGTCGGCCAGCGGCCCTCCTCGATGCGGAACTGGACCGTGCCCCACGCCTGCAGGATCGGGAACGCGGCCAGGTGCTGGGCGGCGCCGGTCATCGCGCCGAGGCCGCGGGCGGCCATCGCGCCGCGTACCCCCTCACCGACGACCCGCAGCAGGCCGAACAGGCCGGCGTTGAGCAGCAGCTCGGCCAGCAGCGGCGTGGTCTGCGGCGCGATCATCCCGCCGAGGCCACGTTGGACGCCGGTGAAGGTGAGCGTCTGCAGCGCGACGGACCCGCCGATCGCCAGCATCGTCGCACCCTCGCCGGCCGCGACCAGGGCGCCGACACCCGCCGTGACGATCGTCGCAACCAGCATGATGGCGAAGCCGGTCAGGAGGCCGGACGCGCCGATCAGCAGCGGGATCGCCTTGTAGAAACGCTCGACGTCCGGATCGGCTCGGTGCCGGGCCATCGCCGCGCGCAGCCCCTCGGCGTCGTTGGCGTAGGCCTGGTCGCGCATGGCGACCATCCGGTTCATGATCTTGGCGATGCCCTCGTAGCCGGTCGGGATCACGTTGAAGCCGCCGGCCAGCTGCTCGTACCCGCGAACCGCCCGCTCCCAATGCTGGACGCCCTCCATGCTCAGCTGGACGACCTCGAGCCGGGCGACGAAGCGCCGCTCCCGGTCCGCGACGTCCGGGGCATTGGCCTGCCGGGCGGCGGCCAGCTCCTTGGCCTGCGCGTCGAGCTCGGCGAGACGGGTACGGATCCACTTGACCCACTCGACCATCTGGGTGACGCGGGGGTTCAGGATCTCGTAGCCGCCCTGCCGCTTCTCCATGATGCTCAGGTCGACCTCGGTCAACGCCATCGGCAGAGCCGCCGCGGACGCTTCGGCGACGGCCAGCGCCGCGGGTGCCTCCGGGGTCAGGGCGGCGGCGAGCGCCTCGACGTAACGGGTCCGCACCCGCCGGGTCGCCGTGATGTAGCTCGGGGCGCTGGCCTGGTCGGCGTCGGGGGAGGCGTACTGCGTCAGCTGGCCCTTGATCAGCGCCAGGTCGCGCTGCACGCGTTCGACCACCCGCTGGCCCACCACGATCCGGGCGGAGACTCCGGCCGCGTCGGTGGCGACCTGGGAACGGTCGGCGTTGACCCGGCCGCGCACCGCCGTCACCGCCTGGGTGATCGCGTCGTCCTGCGGGTGGTCGACGAGGATCTGGGCGAGCACCGCCTCCAGCAGCCGGGCGCGATTTGTCAGCTCCTCGGCGCCCAGCGTGGGCACCTGCTCGGGCACGATCGGCTTGCCGCGGGCCGCGGTCTCCGCCGCGGCGAGCTGGTCGTCGGCGCGGGTGCCGCCCTCGGCCGCGCCCTCACCGCGGCGAACCGCGTTGTTGAGCCGGATCGCCTCGGCGCCCTCGTGCACCGCCGTGATGCCGCCAGTCAGCTCCCGGATCATCCGCTTGAGCATGGCCCGGCCCGAGTCGGCCTGGGCGAACTGGTCGAGGTGCTCGTCGCGGGCCGCCCGGACGAAGCCGCTGGACACGTCGTCGCGGTCACCGTCGGGCAGCGCGTCGAGCACGGAGCCGACGTATGCGTAGTGATTGGACGTCATCCAGGCCAGGTCGAACAGCTTGCGGCCGAGCGCGTCCTCGTCGAGGTCGCCCCAGGAGGTGAAGCTGTCGATCAGCTCCGCCGGGCTCTTGGCCTGCTCGGGCATGCGCTGCACGACCGTCCCGCCGCCGCGCCCGGCGACCGGGGGCAGGCTCAGCCCCGCGGTGAACCGCTCGGCGACGGCCTCGGCCTCCCGCTCGGCGGGATCCGACGGGTCGGACACCCACGAGC
>NZ_JBFAZH010000241.1:0-8195 GCF_040681735.1 Actinoplanes sp. NPDC051633
AACGTGACGGCGTCGACCAGCCGCCCGGCGACCAGATCGACCAGTCGGTGCAGCGGCGCGGGGTCGGTCGGCGGCGCCCAGCGGTAGACCGGCACCTCGATGATCCGGGCCCCGGCCGCCTGCAACGCCTCGGTGTACTCCGGCTGCGACTCCCCGTGCAGCTGGATCGCGATCGTGCGGCCGATGATCCCCCGATCGGTGAGGTGGTCGACGACCTCCTCGAAGCTCTCGCCCTCGGGCGCCCACTGGTCGCGCAGCCCGGCCGCCCGGACGGCGGCCCGCGCCTTCGGGCCGCGTGTCACCAGGTAGGCCCGCGCCAGCACCGTGCGCAGCGGATCGGCCAGGCCCCAGCCCTCGGCCGCCTCCAGCCAGCCGCGCATGCCGATGCCGGTGCTGACCAGCACCACGTCGGGCGGCGTCGCCAGGCAGGCCCGGGTCGCCGCGCGCAGCTCCGCGTCGTCCGCGATCGGCACGATCCGCAACGCCGGCGCGAGCACCACTCGGGCGCCCCTGTTCTCCAGGAGGCCCGCCAGCTCGTCGCGGCGCCGGTCCGCGGTCACGCCGACGGTGTAACCGGACAGGGACGCGGCCGGGGCGGCCAGGGCCGACGCCCCGAGCACCGCCCGTCTGCCCGCCCCCGTGCGGTCCGTCATCCGTCGCGCTCCGTCATCCGTCGCGCTCCGTCATCCGTCGCGCTCGAAAAGCCGCGGTGTGGCCGGCCGGTCCACCGAAGGGCACGCCCAAGAAGTGCTGTCCTCGACGTCGACCCGCTCCCATGTCGCGCCTGCGCTCCCTGCCGTACCTCCGGCCGGCGCACACCGCGGCTCTCCTCTGCCGGGCTCGCGCCCGGCGGTCACCGTCAGGTCCGTCCTCAACCCTGACGGTGGCTTGCGTGTGATGCCTCCCACGATCGCGGGCGTCCGGCCCGTCGAGGTAGCAGCATCACCAACCATGGTGGAAGCGTGCCGGTGGTGAATTTCGGCGTTGCGTCCCGTTTGTTTCGAGCCTGCTAAGAGGCTCAGGACGGCCTTCCCGACCCGCCGTCGGGGTTCGCGGGGATGCGGGTATCCTGGGAGAGTCATCTATTCCGGTGCCGTTTTGACCGCGCCGCCGACGGCCGGGTATTGTTGCCTGCTGTTGTGCGAAGCTGACGAGTGCGCCCCTTTCGGGCGTTCTCGAGGTCGACCAGCGCGCGCCCCCAGAACCGACGACGAGACAAGGTATTTCTGTGCGTACGTACAGCCCGAAGCCGGGTGAGATCGAGCGTCAGTGGCACATCATCGACGCTTCCGACGTCGTCCTGGGTCGCCTGGCCACTCACACCGCCACCCTTCTGCGTGGCAAGCACAAGCCGACGTTCGCGCCGCACGTCGACACCGGTGACTTCGTGATCATCATCAACGCCGGCAAGGTCGCGCTGACCGGCAACAAGCGGCAGACCAAGGTGGCGTACCGGCACTCCGGCTACCCCGGTGGCCTCAAGCAGGTCGGGTATGACGAGCTGCTGAGCAAGCGCCCGGAGAAGGCGATCGAGCTGGCCGTCAAGGGCATGCTCCCGCACAACAAGCTGGCCCGGCAGATCATCAAGAAGCTGAAGGTCTACCCCGGCGCCGAGCACCCGCACGCTGCGCAGCAGCCCAAGCCGTTCGAAATCACCCAGGTCGCGCAGTGAGCGCGGGAGAAGGCAGCAGCATGACCGACACCACCGAGCCCGAGGTCGCCGAGACCGTCGAGACGCCCGCCGAGGCGCCGGCCGAGGCGCCCGCCGAGGCGCCCGCTGACGCCGAGACCGTCGTCGTGGTCGAGGAGCCCGCCGAGACCGTCGTCGTGGTCGAGACGCCGGCGCCGGCTCCGGTCCGCGCCCCTCGCCCCGGTGACCGTCCCATCCAGACCGTCGGCCGCCGCAAGGAGGCCATCGTCCGGGTGCGCCTCATCCCCGGCACCGGCAAGATCACCTGCAACGGCCGCGAGCTCGAGGCGTACTTCCCGAGCAAGGTGCACCAGCAGCTGATCCGTGAGCCGCTGGTCACGACGGAGAAGGCGGAGGCCTTCGACGTCATCGCCAACCTCCGCGGCGGCGGCATCACCGGCCAGGCCGGTGCGCTGCGCCTGGGCATCGCCCGCGCGCTGATCACGAGCGAGCCCGATGATCGGCCCGCGCTGAAGAAGGCCGGCTTCCTCACCCGCGACGCGCGGGTCAAGGAGAGCAAGAAGTACGGCCTCAAGAAGGCCCGTAAGGCTCCGCAGTACTCGAAGCGCTGATCTTCCGGACCGGCGGGGTGCGACCCTGATCATGGGTGCGCACCCGGCCGTTTCGTGTTTTCGCATAGACAAGGAGCTCCCATGGGCCGACTCTTCGGTACCGACGGTGTACGTGGTCTCGCGAACGGTGATCTGACCCCGGAACTCGCGCTAGCCGTGGCCGTCGCGGCCGGCAAGGTGCTGATCGAGAGCGACAGCAGTCACCAGCCGCTCGCCATCGTCGGCCGGGACCCGCGGGCCAGCGGCGAGATGCTGGAGGCCGCGGTGGTCGCCGGTCTCACCAGCGTGGGGGCGAACGTGGTGCGGGTCGGCGTGCTGCCGACGCCGGCCGTCGCGTTCCTGGTCGGGCAGGCGAACGCCGACCTGGGCGTGATGCTCTCGGCCTCGCACAACCCGATGCCCGACAACGGCATCAAGCTCTTCGCCGCCGGCGGCACGAAGCTGCCGGACGAGCTGGAGGAGCGCATCGAGGCGGCGATCAAGGACGGGCACGGCCGGGTCGGCCGGCCCACGGGCGCCCAGATCGGCCGCGTGCACGACCTGCTGGACGGTGCGGAGCACTACGTGCAGCACCTGGTCGCGTCGACGCCGCACCGGCTGGACGGCATCAAGGTCGTCGTCGACTGCGCGAACGGAGCGGCGAGCGAGGTCGGGCCCACCGCGTACGAGGAGGCGGGTGCCGAGGTCATCGCCATCCACGCCGACCCGGACGGGCTGAACATCAACGACAACTGCGGCTCCACCCACCTCGAGGCGGTCCGCGAGGCCGTCCTGGAGCACGGCGCCGACCTCGGCATCGCGCACGACGGCGATGCGGACCGGTGCCTCGCGGTGACCGCGTCCGGCGAGGTGGTGGACGGCGACCAGATCATGGCGATCCTGGCGCTGGCGATGCGCGACGCGGGGACGCTGACCGAGGACACGCTCGTCGCCACGGTGATGAGCAACTTGGGACTGCGCCTGGCCATGAAGCAGGCCAACATCAAGATGATCGAGGCGAAGGTCGGCGACCGCTACGTGCTCGAGGAGCTGGCGGCCGGCGAGCTGGCGCTGGGTGGCGAGCAGAGCGGGCACATCGTGATGCCGGCCTACGCGACGACCGGCGACGGCGTGCTGACCGGCCTGCACCTGATGGCCCACCTCGCGTCGTCGGGCAAGTCGCTGGCCGACCTGGCGGCGGTCCTGCACAAGCTGCCGCAGGTGCTGATCAACGTGCGGGTGGCCGACCGCGACGCCGGGGCAGCGGCGCCCACCGTGCAGGCCGCGGTGGCGCTGGCGGAGGACGAGCTGGGCGAGACCGGGCGGGTGCTGCTGCGGCCGTCGGGGACCGAACCGCTGGTGCGGGTGATGGTCGAGGCGGCCACCGAGGAGCAGGCTCGCTCGGTGGCGGAGCGGATCGCGGCCGAGGTGAGCGCGGCCAGCCCGGCCTCCTAACGATCCGGCCGCTTCAGAGCCCGGCCAGGCGCTTGGCGGCCTCGTCGATCACCTCTTCGCGTTTGCAGAAGGCGAAGCGGATCAGGTGCCTGCCCTCGTCCTTGTGGTCATAGAAGACCTGGGTGGGCACCGCCACCACGCCGCAGCGCTCCGGAAGCTCGCGGCAGAAGTCGACGCCGTCCGTCCCACCCACCGGGGTGATGTCGGCGGTGACGAAGTAGGTGCCCTCGGACGGCAGTACCCGGAATCCCGCCTCGACGAGCCCCGCGGTGAGCCGGTCGCGCCGGGACTGAAGCCCGCTGCGGAAGTCGGCGTAGTACTCGTCCGGCAGGCCGAGCGCGACCGCGACGGCCGGCTGCAGCGGCGAGCCGTTGACGAAGGTCAGGAACTGCTTCACCCGCTGGGCCGCGGACACCAGGGCGGCCGGGCCGGTGGCCCAGCCGATCTTCCAGCCCGTGCAGGAGAACGTCTTGCCGGCCGAGGAGATGCGCAGGGTGCGCTCGCGCATGCCGGGCAGCGTCGAGATCGGCACGTGCGGCTCGGCGTCGGTGAAGGCCAGGTGCTCGTAGACCTCGTCGGTGACCGCGTACACGTCGTGCTGCGTGCAGAGCGACGCGATCAGCGTGAGCTCGTCGCGGGTGAAGACCTTGCCGGTCGGGTTGTGCGGAGAGTTGAGCAGCACCAGCCGGGTCCGTGGGCCGAACGCCGCGCGCAACTCGGCCTCGTCGAAGAGGTACCGCCCGTCCGGGCCGGGCCGCAGCGTCACCGGCCGCCGGACCGCGCCGGCCAGCGTGATCGACGCCGCGTACGAGTCGTAGTAGGGCTCGAAGCACACCACCTCGTCGCCGGCCTCGCACAGCCCGAGAATGGCGGCGGCGATCGCCTCGGTTGCGCCGGCGGTCACCACCACCTCGGTGTCGGGGTCCACGGTCAGGCCCCAGAACCGCTGCTCGTGCGCCACGATGGCGGCCCGCAGGGCGGGGATGCCGGGCAGCGGCGTGTACTGGTTCGCCCCAGACCGCAACGCCTCGGCGGCCGCGGCGAGCATCTCCGGCGGGCCGTCGGTGTCCGGGAAACCCTGGCCCAGGTTGATCGAACCGGTGCGCACCGCCAGCGCCGACATCTCGGAGAAGATCGTCGTGCCGAACGGGCGCATGCGCTCGACCAGCGGGTCGGTCATCACGCCACCGTCCCCCAGCATGACACCGCGGCGTACGGCCCCGTGTCGGTCTTCGTTACGACCTCCTTGCCGTCCACCTTGACCCGGCACTTGATCTCGCCGTCGTCGCCGCCCGTGCGCACGGCGGTCACCGACACCACCAGTGCCCCCGTCAGCTTGGCCGAGAACTTCCACGGCAGCTTCACGCCGCTCGCCTGCTTGGCGCCCTCGGCCAGGTCCTCGGTGTAGACCACGTTGGCCGGGCCCTCGCCGCTCACCTCGTAGGTCACCGACACGTCCTTGCCGACGCCGGGCAGCCCGGGCAGGTCGGTCGGCAGGCCGGTGGGCAAACCGGGCAGGTCTGGGAGGTCGGTCGGCAGGCTGGGTATATCGGTCGGCAGCCCGGGGCCGTCGGTGGGCAACGCCGGCAGCGTCGGGTCGGTGATCGGCTTGACCACCTCCTTGGCCTTGTTGCTGACGTTGCGCACGGCCAGCACCCCTGCAGTGCCGATGCCGCCGCAGAGCAGCAGCGTGACCGCGATGATCACGGCGATCAGCGGGGTGTTGCTCTTGCGCGGCGCCGGGGGCGGCGGGCCGGGCGGATAGCCGGGGGCATATCCCGGCGGCGGACCGTAGCCGCCCTGCTCGGGTGGCGGGCCCGGCGGCGGGTAGTCGCCCGAAACCGGCGGGAACTGGGAGGTCGGCGGGTACGGCTCGAAATCCGGCCCGGCCGGCGGCGGTGCGGCGTAGCCGGGCGCGTAGGCGGGCTGTGCGGGTGCGCCGCTGCCCGGAGCCGCCGGCCCGCCCGAGGACGGCATCGCGGTCGGGTCGGTCGGGTAGGGCACCGAGGGCGTGCCGGGTGCCTCAGCGGCCGGTGGCTGTGTGCCGTCCGGCTCGGGTGGACCGTAGGGCCGGGGCGGGCGGTAGGGGTCGGGGGGCGGTTGACTACTCACGTCGTCTCCCAGGACGGGCGCACATCATGCTGCGGAAGCCGACGGTACGCCCTTCGGGCTACAGATCCGTCACACCGGCCCCGCCGGGCGGCGTGCCGCCGGTCCGGTACGTCCGGCTTGATGTCTTTAGTCGCCGGACCCGCTGTCCGATCGGCTATTTCAATCACATACGATGCGCGAAAGTATGGCTCTTGCGCATGACGCGTGAGCGAACGTCGGCTACGCTGCCCCACATGTGTGGGATCGTGGGTTACGTCGGGAATCGTCCGGCGATCAGTATCGTGCTCGACGGCCTGCGCCGGCTGGAATACCGCGGATATGACTCCGCCGGTATCGCCGTCATCGATGGCGGCGCCGTCCGCACCGAGAAGCGGGCCGGCAAGCTGGCGAATCTCGAGAAGGCCCTGGCCGAGAGGACCGGTGACGGCATCGGCACCGGCGTGACGGGCATCGGGCACACTCGCTGGGCCACGCACGGCGGCCCGACCGACCGTAACGCACACCCGCATCTCTCCGGCGACGGCCGGGTCGCGGTCATCCACAACGGCATCATCGAGAACTTCTCCCGCCTGCGCGCCGAGCTCGAGGCGACCGGCGTCGAGTTCCACAGCGACACCGACACCGAGTGCGCGGCCCACCTGCTCGCCGCCGAGATGCGCACGCTGCGCGCGGCGGGTGAGGCGGACGGACCGGCGCTGCTGGCCGAGGGCATGCGGCGCACCGTGCGCCGGCTCGAGGGCGCCTTCACCCTGCTCGCGGTCAATGTGGAGGTGCCCGACGCGGTGGTCGCCGCGCGCCGCAACTCGCCGCTCGTGGTCGGCTGCGGCGACGGTGAGAACTTCCTGGCCAGCGACGTCTCCGCCTTCATCGAGCACACCCGCGAGGCGATCGAGCTGGGACAGGACCAGGTCGTGCTGATCACCCCCGACGGCGTCGAGATCACCGACTTCCTGGGCGGCCCGGCGGAGGGCAAGCAGTTCCACATCGACTGGGACGCGTCGGCCGCCGAGAAGGGCGGATACGACTACTTCATGCTCAAGGAGATCGCCGAGCAGCCGCAGGCGATCGCGGACACGCTGCTGGGCCGGCTCTCCGACCGCGGCGAGATCGTGCTCGACGAGGTCCGGCTCACCGACCAGGACCTGCGCGACGTGGACAAGGTCTTCATCATCGCCTGCGGCACGTCGTACCACTCCGGCATGGTCGCCAAGTACGCGATCGAGCACTGGGTGCGCATCCCCTGCGAGGTCGAGCTGGCGAGCGAGTTCCGATACCGCGACCCGATCCTGGACCGGTCCACGCTGGTCATCGTGATCAGCCAGTCCGGCGAGACGATGGACGCGCTGATGGCGCTGCGCCACGCCAAGGAGCAGAAGGCGCGCGTGCTGGCGATCTGCAACACCAACGGCTCGACCATCCCCCGTGAGTCGGACGCCGTGCTCTACACCCACGGCGGGCCGGAGATCGCCGTCGCGTCCACCAAGGCCTTCCTCACCCAGCTCGTCGCCTGTTACCTCATCGGCCTGCACCTGGCCCAGATCCGCGGCGTGATGTACGCCGACGAGGTCGCCGCCGTGGTCTCCCGCCTGCAGCGCACCCCGGACCTGCTGCGCGACCTGCTGGCCGGGATGGAGGACGTCCGCGCCCTCGCCCGCGACCTCAAGACCGCCTCGACCGTGCTCTTCATCGGGCGGCACGTCGGCTTCCCGGTCGCCCTCGAGGGCGCCCTGAAGCTGAAGGAGCTCGCCTACATGCACGCCGAGGGCTTCGCGGCCGGCGAGCTCAAGCACGGCCCGATCGCGCTGATCGACGAGGGCACCCCGGTGGTCTGCATCGTGCCGTCGCCGGCCGGCCGCGGGGTGATCCGCGACAAGGTCGTCTCCAACATCCAGGAGGTGCGCGCCCGCGGCGCCCGCACCATCGTCATCGCCGAGGAGGGCGACGACGGGGTCGCCGCATACGCCGACCACCTGATCCTCGTGCCGCGCACGCCCACCCTGCTCGCCCCGCTGATGACCGCCGTGCCGCTGCAGATCCTCGCCTGCGAGATCGCCGCCGTCCGGGGCCACGACGTGGACCAGCCGCGCAACCTCGCCAAGTCGGTCACGGTCGAGTAGGCCGCTCACCACACCCACCACCCTCACCACCCCTCGCCCAACCGGCGGGCGGTGACCTCGTCCGCCTCCGCGGCGATCCGCAGAGCCGCCCCGATCTCGGCGGTCGCCCGGTTGGCGGCCTCGATGATCGGGGCGGTCTCGTAGGCCGACCGGAACAGCGCGTCCGGATCCGGCGGCTTAACAATCCCAAAACTTGTCGAATGGTCGGCTTAATAGCTCACGCTATGCCGACATTCGTCTCCAAGTTTAGTTAAGGGTTCTTCTCAACAT
>NZ_JBFAZH010000242.1:0-8187 GCF_040681735.1 Actinoplanes sp. NPDC051633
ATCGGCGAGTTGGAGGAACTGGTCACCGCCCACCCGCTGCGCGAAGGCCTCTGGAAGCTGCTCATCACCACGCTGTACCGATCGGGCCGGCAGGCCGACGCACTCGCCGCGTTCCGCCGCGTCCAGCGGCACCTCGGCGACGAGCTCGGTCTCGACCCCGGAGCCGAGCTGCGCGCGCTGGAACACCAAGTCCTGCGCCAAGAGCTGCCCGGGCCGCCGGCCGCGACCCCACGGGGCAACCTCACCGGGCTTGCCACGCCGCTGATCGGCCGTGACGCGGACCTGAATGAGGTGGGGCAGTTGCTCGGCGCGCACCGGCTGGTGACCGTGACCGGTCCGGCCGGAGTCGGCAAGACCCGGCTCGCGGTCGAGCTGGGCCGCGGCGCCCGGCCGGAGGGCGGCGCGTGGCTGGTACGGCTGGAGAACGTCCGCACCGCCGAGGCGGTGTGGCCGAGCGTGGGCGAGGCGTTCGGGCTCGGCGCCGCGAGCGAGACGATGGTCCTCGACCGGCTGCGCGGGTCCGGGCTCCTGCTGATCGTGGACAACTGCGAGCAACTCGTCGACACGCTGCCCCCGATCGTGGAAAGACTGCTCGGCGTCGCGGCCGACCTGCGCATGCTGGCCACCAGCCAGCTACCTCTGGCCATCGAGGGTGAGATCGTCCATCCGCTCGAGCCGCTGACGGTGGCCGACTCGATCACGTTGTTCGGCCAACGCGCCGCCCGGCAGCGGAGGACTTTCAGCCTGGACGCCGACACCGGCCCGGTGATCGAGCGGCTGTGCCGGTCCCTCGACGGGTTGCCCTTGGCCATCGAGCTGGCCGCCGCGCGGGTCAAGGCACTGTCGGTCCAGGAGATCGCCCGCCGGCTCGACGACCGGTTCGCCCTGCTCCGCGATCCGGCCGGCCACCGCCCGGCGCGGCAGCGCGCGCTGCACACGGCGCTGGCCTGGAGCTACGACCTGCTGTTCCCCGACGATCAGCGCGGGCTGTGGGCACTGGCAGTCTTCCCCGGCGGTGCGCCCCTCGCCGCGGCGGAGGAGGTACTGGCCTCGCTGGGCGTGCCCACCGCGCCCGCGCTGGACGTGCTGGCGCGGCTGGTCGACCGGTCCCTGGCGGCCGTCGAGATCGGACCGAGCGGTGCCGTCCGGTATCGCCTGCTGGACAGCGTCCGCGCGTTCGGCCTGGAGCAGCTGCTTGCCTCCGGATCGGCCGAGGCCGCCTTCCGCGCCCACGCGAGCTGGTACGCAGCCGCGGCGGACCGCTGCGGACGCGGCGTACGCGGCCCCGGCCAGGCCGAGCATCTCGCCCTGGCTCGGATCGAGCGGACCAACATCGACGCCGTCCTGACCTGGGCGCAACAGCACGACCCCCTGCTCGGCCTACGCACCGCGAACGGGTTCGCCTGGGCCTGGGCGCTGCTGGGCGCTGGAACGGACACCGCGCAGCGGGTCAGAACCGCCGCCGCGGCGGCCGGTGCCACGACTGGTGACCGCGCCACCGGACTGCTGCTCGCCGGCTGGCTCGAGGCCTCCGGCGGGAACCTGGACGACGCGACAGCCGATATCGAGCAGGGCGCGGCCCTGGGTGGCGACACCCACCGCCGGATCGCCGAGCTCTACCTGGCCTTCGTCCGCACCCAGCAGGGCCGGGCCGCCGAAGCTCTGGACCTGCTCGAGCACTGCCGGGCCGCGTTCCGGAGCACCGGTCAGGCGTGGGAGGAAGGGGCGAGCCGGCTGCTGTCGGCGTGGGCCCTGATCGCCCTGGGCGAGACCGCGCGCGGTCAGGCCGCCTGCGATGAGGCCCTGCGCCTGCTCCGGCCATTCGACGACCAATGGGCGCTCAACCACGCCGAGGGAATTCTCGGCGGACTCGCGCAGGCCCAGCAGCGCTACGCCGACGCCGCGATCCATCTGCGCCGCGCAGCCGACGCCACCCACCGCCTCGGCTTCGCCGCGGCCGAAGCGCACCATCTGACCAACCTGGGCCGCGCCCAGGAACAAGGCGGCGACGCACCGGCCGCGATCGCGACTTTCGGACGCGCCATCGAGATCGCCCAATCCGCCGGTGACCTTCGCACCGCGGCCTTGGCCAGTGCCCGCCTCGGCCGCACGCTGCGGTTCGCCGCCGATCCTGTCGCCGCACGGGCCGCAGCCGAGTGGTCGCAGCGCTGGTACAGCGCGGCCGGCGGCGGCGACGGGCTCCTGCTGGCCCGATATGTGCTGGCCGCTCTCGACGCCGACCCGGATCGGCTGACGGAGACGGTCACGATCGCACGGGAAACGCCCGACGTCGAGGTCGAGGTCCTCGCCCTCGACGCCCTGGCTCGACTCCTCGCCGAACGCGGCGACGAGGCCGGCGCCCGAGCAGCACTCGCCGATGCCGACGCCGCCATGTCCGGCGCCCGGCACCTGGTGTCCGACCACGACCGCATCGACCGCGACGGTGCGCTGAAACACCTGGAACCGGTGGCGCGAAGCGCGCCTGGGACGTATCAGGCATGAGGCAGGACGCCGCTGCTGACACCAACGAGCGGCTCGGCATCTGCCGGGGCGGACGACGGCGAGGTGAAGCCCTTCGCGATCAACCAGATCGGCATGAGCACGGCCTCGAACAGTCCACCGGGGACGAGCAGCAGCAGCCCGGGCCCGTCGTTCATGTCGAGAGCGCCCATCAGGTCCAGCGGCACGCCCAGCGAGAGGCAGGCGTATCCCACGATGCCGAGGATCGCGATGGGCCGGGGAACCAGTCGTGAGGTGAAGAGCAGGTAGGTGAGGATCAGGCCGCCGGCCCCTGTCGGGATGTACACCCAGAGCAGGTGGTTCGGAAATTCCTGCAGTTGTCTCAGCAGGTAGAGGCT
Organism: Actinoplanes sp. NPDC051633; assembly: GCF_040681735.1. Lineage (NCBI taxonomy): Bacteria > Bacillati > Actinomycetota > Actinomycetes > Micromonosporales > Micromonosporaceae > Actinoplanes > Actinoplanes sp. NPDC051633. The sequence continues at coordinate 2,859 of NZ_JBFAZH010000242.1, forward strand.
GCATGCGGCGGAGACCGCGAACTCGACGATCCTGAGCACCGGATACCAGAACGCTAATCCCTTGTGGACGTCTTTCAGCACCGGGTACATGAGCAGACCGATCCCGACGACGGCGACGCCGGAAGACATCATGAGCAGAACGCCGGCAGTCAGCTGGCTTCGTCCGGTGTCACCGTCGGTGAACGCTTGGATCAGTGCGGTGCCGGCCATGGCGGTGGCCATCTGGACGAAAAACAGAACGCCCACGGTGGCCGCGATCATCCTTCTTGACATGACTCTCCTTCACAGAGCGCGGTTCACAGAGCGGGTTTCACAGCGTGATGACGGCCTTGCCGCGGACGGTGCCGGCTTCCAGGTGCCGCATGGCGGTCGGAGCCTCGTCCAGCGGGTAGGTCCGATCGACGCTCGGCGTCACGGAGCCCGCCTCGATGAGTTCCGCCAGCGTGACCAGATCGCTGCCGCGTTCGTCGGCGATGGCCATGGCCAGCCGCTGCTTGATGAACGGCGACAGGGCCAGCGCCCGGAACTGGCGGTTCATGCCGCCGCTGAAGTCACCGCCCTGCTCGCCGCCGACGATCACGGCGGTGCCGGTGGGTGCGAGCGCCCGCCGCAGCCGCGACAGCGTGGGGTTTCCCGCGATGTCGAGGATCAGGTCGTAGCCGGGTGCGCCGTCGGCGAAGTCCTCCCGGGTGTAGTCGAGGACGTGTGCGGCCCCGAGGGAGCGCACGAAGTCGAGTTTCGCGGTGCCGGCCACGCCGGTGACCTCGGCGCCGAACGCCACCGCGAGCTGTACCGCATAGCTGCCGACGCCGCCGGACGCGCCGGTGATCAGAACCCGTTGCCCGGCTTGGATCCGGCCGACGTCGCGCAACGCCCGGAGGGCGATGAGTGCCGACACCGGTACGGCCGCGGCCTGCGCGAAGGTGACGTTCGCCGGCTTGTGGGCCAGCTTGTCGGCGCGGGCCACGGCGTACTCCGCGAACGAGCCCTGGCTGATCCCGTAGACCTGGTCGCCGACCGCGAATCCGGTCACGGCGGAGCCGAGCGCCACGACGGTGCCCGCGACGTCGCGGCCGGGGACCCGGCGGTTCGGGCCGCGCAGGCCACAGACCAGGCGCATCAGGTACGGGCGGCCGGTCATCAGGTGCCAGGTCCCCCGGTCGAGGCCGGCCGCGGCGACGCGCAGCAGCACCTGGTCGGCGGCCGGTTCGGGCCGGTCGATGCTGTCGAGGCGGAGCATGTCGGCCGAGCCGTACCGGTCCTGCACGACCGCGCGCATCTGGTCGGTCGTGGCCGGTCCGGTGCGGGCGGTGGTGGGCTGGTGGGCGGATCTCATGATGGCTTCCCTCCGGTCGGCGGGGCACTCCCGCCGTACTTAGTACGAATGCTACGGTACTAAGTACGAATCAGCTACGGGTTGGGGTCCAATCGTGAAAACAGACAGCGGGGGGCGCCCGGCACGGACGCCGCTCAGCCGGGAGCGAGTGCTGCGGGCTGCCCTCGCGGTCGCCGACACGGGCGGGCTGGAATCGCTGACGATCCGTTCGCTCGCCCACGAGCTCGGCGCCAAGCCGATGTCGGTGTACTACCACGTCGCCAACAAGAGCGAGATCATCGACGGCATCGTCGACCTGGTCTTCAGCGAGATCGAGCTGCCCGCACCCGACGGCGACTGGCATGCCGGGATGCGTCGCCGGGCGGCCTCGGCCCGCAGTGTGCTGCGCAGGCATCCGTGGGCGATTCCCCTGCTGCAGACGCGGACGAAACCCGGCCCGGCGACGCTGCGCCACCACGACGCGGTCATCGGCTCGCTGCGCTCGGCCGGCTTCTCGGTGGCGATGACCGCGCACGCGTTCGCCCTGATCGACAGCTATGTGTTCGGGTTCGCGCTGTCCGAATCGGTGCTACCGATCAACGGCCCGGAAACGGTCACCGAGGTCGCCACGTCGATGATCCCGGCAGGCTTTCCCGACCTCTATCCACACCTGATCGAGTTCACCACCGAGCACATCCTCAAGCCCGGGTACGACTTCGGCGCCGAGTTCGACTTCGGCCTCACCATCATTCTCGACGCACTGTCGGGGCTGGCTCCCCACGGCGCCGAGGGACTCAGCGGGTCTTGAGGACCTCGTCCAGGATCCGGTCGGCGTTGTCGCCCTGTTGCCGGCCGACCTCGGTGCGCAGCACCTGGGCCAGGCCGCGCAGCTGGACCTCGGTCAGCCCGGTGTTGAGGCCGACGTTCAGGTGGGACCGCAGCTGCGACTCCGTGCCGGTCAGGGTTGCCAGCGCGGCGATCGTGGCCACCTCGCGGCTCTGCCAGTCGAGGTTGTCGCGGCCGAAGATGTCGCCGAAGAGGTGGTCCTTGAGGAACCCGGTCGATGGCCGGGGCGAACTCGAACATCGGTCCCGTGACCGGGGCGCCGATCAGCTTCGTCTGGTTCTGGGTGCCGAGCTCGAGGAGGCTCGTGCCGGAGGGTAGCGGGCCGGGCTCCGGGCCGGTCTCGTCGGTGATGCCGCGCTCCTGGCGCTGCTCCAGCACGGTCATGAAGGTGGCGATGCCGTTGAGGGCACGCGGGAAGCCGGCGTAGGCGTACATCTGCACCAGGACTTCCTTGATCTGATTGACCGTCACACCGGCCTCCAGGGCCTTGTGCAGCGCAGTCTCCAGCCGCGGCAGGTCACCGACGGCGGTGAACGCGCCGATCGTGGCGATCGCGGCATGCTGTGCGCTTACTCGCACGGCTTTCCTCCCCCGGGTGGTCACTGTCGAGATTGGATGGACGCGGCGCTGTCGGTGGCGGCCCAGGAGGCCAGCAGCGCGAGGGCCTGGGCGGTGGGGGAGGCCGGTTCGGCGGCGTAGATGGTCATGGTGAGATCGGGCTCCGCCCGCAGATCCATGCTTTCGTACGCCAATGACAGGTCGCCCACGACGTGGTGGTGGAACGTCTTGACGCCGGTGCCGTGGATGCGGACATTGTGGGCGCCCCAGCGGCGGCGGAAGTCGTCGCTGCGGGTGGACAGCTCGCCGACCAGATCGTGCAGGCCCTTGTCGTGGGGATCCTTGCCGGCCGCGGTGCGCAGGTTGGCCACGAGCATGTCGGCGGCCAGGTTCCAGTCGGGAAAGAACCGGTGCGCGGCGCTGTCGAGGAAGGTGAACCGGCCGAAGTTGGGCGCCATGCCCGCGTCGGTGTAGAGGTCGCTGTACATGGCGCGGCCGAGGAGATTCGCGGCGAGCAGGTCCTGCCGGTTGTTGACCAGGATCGCCGGGCTGAGGATCGCGTCCAGAGACCACTGCAGGCTCGGCCGGACGGTCCACTGCCTGGGCCGGCGCGCGGGCCGGGCCACGGCGTTGCTGCCGTCGGCCTCGTGGGCGAGGCGCAGCAGGTGGGCTCGTTCGGCGTCGTCGAGCTGCAGGGCGCGGGCGATGGCGTCGAGTACGCCCGGCGAGACGCCGGCGAGCTGGCCGCGCTCGAGCTTCGCGTAGTACTCGACGCTCATCCCGGCCAGCGCGGCGACCTCACTGCGCCGCAGCCCGGGGACGCGGCGCTGCCCGGCGGTGGGTATGCCCGCCCGCTCCGGGCTGATCTTGGCGCGGCGGGTGGTGAGGAAGTCGCGTACCTCGGCTCGGTTGTCCACGACCTCGACGGTACGACGCTGCGCGCCCAGGTGGGATGTACTGCTGGTACACCCATCGCCAGGGACTTCTCCGCCCACGGCGGGCGGGGTGTGCTTGATGCGTGACCAATGATCTGCTCGCGGCGCCCGGCCGCAGCCCGTCGACCCCGCATCACCACAGCAGGCTCACCACCGGCCTGGTCGCCACGGTGATCTTCCTGACCGGGATCGCGCCGCTGGCCACCGACATGTACGTGCCGGCGTTCCCCGGCGTCGCCGGTGACCTCTCCGCGACCGCGACGCAGGTGCAGCTGACGCTCACCACGTTCTTCGTCGGCATGGCTCTGGGGCAGCTGATCGGCGGGCCGGTCTCCGACCAGTTCGGCCGCCGCCGGCTCCTGCTGGCCGCGATCGTGCTGATGACGGTCGCCTCGATCGGATGCGCGATCGCACCGTCGATCGGGGTCATGACCGCGGCCCGGTTCGTGCAGGGCTTCGCCGGCGGCTGGGCCATGGTGATCGGCCGGGCGGTGATCGTCGACCTGGCAACCGGCGCCCGGCTCGTACGCGTCCTGAATGTCGTTGCCGGGGTGAGCGGTATCGCACCGATCGTCGGGCCGCTGATCGGCGCGGTGATCCTGCAGTTGTCGCACTGGCGCGTGTCGTTCTGGGTCGTCGCGGCGCTGGGGGTGGCAATGCTGCTGGCAGTGCTGATCGCCGTGCCGGAAACGTTGCCGCCCGAGCGCCGGCACGGCGGTGGCCTGCGAGCCTTCGCGGTGGCCGGGCGGCAGGTCCTCGGCCGGCGCCGGTACGTCGGCTACCTGGTCGTCTGCGGTTCGGCGATGGGCGCGCTGTTCGCCTACGTCGCCACGTCGGCGTTCGTGCTGCAGTCGATGAACGGGATGTCGCCGATCGGGTACTCGATCGACTTCGCCGCCAACGCGGTGGGCATCACCCTCGGCGCGCTGCTCGCCGCGCGGCTGGCCGGCCGGGTGCCGACCCGCAGGGTGATCCTCGCCGGGCAGATCGGCGCCCTGACGGCGGGTCTGGCGATGCTGGCCGGCGCGCTGTGGTTCGGCACCCCGTTGCCGCTCGCGATCGTCTGCTTCTTCGTGCTGATGTTCGCCCTGGGCCTGATCCTCGGGAACGGCGGTGCGCTGGCGTCGGCGGAGGTGCCCGAACACCCGGGCACCGGCTCGGCCCTGCTCGGCTTCGTGCAGTGGGTCGCGGCCGGCACGATCGCGCCGATCGCCGGGCTCGGCGGCGAGACGACGGCCGTACCGATGGCACTGCTCATGATCGCCGGCGCCGTCCTGTCCATGGGCGGTCTGCTGGTCCTGGCCCGACCCGTACGTAGGAGCGAATGATGCATTTGCAGCCTGTTCAGCCGGCGGTGAAGATGCCCGCTTCGCGGTTCACCGGCGACGTCTACATGACTCCTGTCTACAACGGCACCGGGCCGTCGCGGATGACCGTCGCGCTCGTCCGGTTCACGCCGGGCGCCCACACCTACTGGCACTCGCACGCCGTCGGCCAGACCCTGCACGTCACCGAGGGCGTCGGCCTGGTCGGCACGCGCGACGGCTCGGTGCTGCGCATCCACGCCGGCGAGACGGTCATCTGCCCGCCAGGCGAGGACCACTGGCACGGCGCCGCCCCTGACACCTTCATGAGCCACCTGGCCATGCTGGAGGCCCGGCCCGGCGGCGGCGAC
>NZ_JBFAZH010000243.1:0-8186 GCF_040681735.1 Actinoplanes sp. NPDC051633
CTCGTACATCGTCCAGATGTAGGTGTAGAAGCGGCAGCCGACGTCCTGGATGTCGAACACCACATCGGCAGACCGGACTCCCGGTCCAGCTTCTGCGTACCGGTCTTCTCGTCGATCTTCGGCAGGATGTCGTCCGCCATCTCAAAGATGACGTTGGCGGTGTCCAGCATCAGCCGCGGCTGCGTGCTGATACGAGGCTGGTTCGGCATAACTGGCTCCTCTGAGCGATGAGTGTGAGTGCACCGGCCTTCGGTGCGTCGTGAGCCAAGGCTCGTGGCCAGAGTACAAACTCACCTTGTATTCGGCAAGCGGTACTCTTCGATCACTTTCAGTACGATCACTCCTGCGGCGGGGAAGGCTGGTGACCAACCTCTGCACCGCCGTGCGTTCGTGACTCAAGTCAACAGAACATCGATGCCGGTGACGATGCTGAACCGCAGCAGTCGCTGTGCAACCCGTGTGCACAATCGGGTCGGGAGGTCGGGAGGTCGGGATGTTGGAAGTAGTCGACCAATGGACCGGGCAACACGCGTGCGCCCTGCAGGCCGCGCTTCGGGAGACGCAGGACGAGTTCGCTGCCCGCATAGGGGTTGCCCGTCGCACGGTCGCGATGTGGCACGAGCGGCCCTCTGCGGTGCTGCAGCCGACAGCACAACGGCAGCTGGACAAGAACTTCGACGGCTTGACTGAGTCGCAGAAGATTCGCTTCGTGCGCCACTTGCGCGCGGACGATCGCCATGAGACTGGCAGGCACCATGTCATTGCCCTGACGGTCGCGATCGCGGTGGTGGTGAATGAAGGCGACGTCCTTGTGGTCTGCCGACGGGACTCCGACGCAAGCGGCATCGCCTGGCAGTTCCCGGCCGGCATCGTGAAGCCCGGCGCGGCGGCCGAAACGATCGCGATCCGCGAAACCTTGGCGGAGACTGGCATTCATTGCGCGGTGCGAACCCGGCTAGGCAGTCGAGTGCACCCAATCACTGGTGTGAACTGCGACTACTTCCTGTGCGACTATCTCGCAGGTAGCGTCGCGAACCAGGATGCCGACGAGAACATCGAGGCGTTGTGGGTACCGCGTACGAACCTAAGTCGCTTCATCCCGGTGGACAATATCTTCCCGCCCGTATTGCAAGCCCTGGAGGACAGCAAATGACAGAGCGATCGACAGCCGAGCGCCCAGCGATCGCTGCTGCCGTGATTGTGTCGGACGGCCGTGTCCTCATGGTACGTCGCAAGGAAAGAGAGGGTTCGCTGTCTTGGCAGTTTCCTGCTGGACAGGTCGAGCCAGGAGAGTCCGGCGAGGAAGCGGCCATACGGGAGACTCAGGAAGAAGTCGGCCTGACCGTTGACGCAGAGCAGAGGTTGGGCGAGCGAATCCATCCGGCGACCGGACGTAGAATGATCTACGTGGCATGCAAGGTTCTCGCCGGCAGGCCCTATGTTGCCGATGCTGTTGAATTGGCCGAGGTGCAATGGTGTGACCGGGCCACCTTGGCCGACTACGTGCCTTACCCCTTCTTTGGCCCGGTCCAGGACTACATCACAAGCAGACTTAGCTAGTCGATCAACAGGTCACTTAGCCTTGCCCTGACCACTCCGTCATGAAAAAGCTCGGGCAATGGCACGCCACCAATGCTGGCGCGTTCTGTCGAGACGTCGTCGAGAGATCTTGAAGGTAGGCGCTCGGTGTGCTGGAGCGATCGCTTGGCGTATCGCTTAGCTTCATCAATCTGACCGTCGCTGCGTAGCCGCACCGCTAGTGCGAACGCCAATTGAGCTGCAGCGCGGTCATCGCCGAAGTACACCTCGTCTTCGTACTGCCTGACCAGTTCGGTTATGGGGGGTAGAGGGGTTTCCGTTTCCATACCTACCTCAGAATGTGTACTTCTCGGCCAAGGTTTCGTACTCGAACAGCTCGTCAGTGTCGAACCAGAGGTCTACTTCGTACTTCGCTTCCTCCGAATTCCCGGACGCGTGCACAAGGTTGGCGATTACCTTGTGTTGCGCGTCCGTATAGGCCTTTGATACGTGCGCGAAGTCACCGCGGACGGTCCCTGCTGCCGACTCATTAGGGAAGGTACTGCCGACGATGCGTCTGACGTTCTTTGCAGCCTCTACGCCTTCCAGCACTAGGGCGAGCACCGGCCCTTGCTGCATAAACTCAGCAGTCTTTGCGTACACCGTTGGTCCGAACCGCTCCTCCAGATCGAAGTAGTGGCGCTTCGTGAAGTCAGGGTCCAAACGCTTCATTTTGCTGCCGACTATCTTCAAGCCGGCATCCTCGAAGCGTTGAACGATGCGGCCGACTAGGCCCCGCATCACAGCGTCCGGCTTCATTAGCACGAGCGTTCTTTCTACGGTGGCCATATGGTCAGTCTCCTCTGAGGTTGACGGTGACAACTACCTTGCCTCATCGGGGCACTCGCCTGATCTCCGGGGCCCAGATCTCCGGACGGACGTTGCGCCGCCACCCGGCAGGTCAGACGTCGGCTTGGTCCGAATCGGTCACAGCTGGCCTGCCGCCGACGCCGGGCCTAGGACGCGAGTTGTGCCAAGCGATGATCGTCGCAGGCTTCCATGCCTGAGTCCTACCAAGCGTCATGTCAGGTGCTGGCATCTGGCCTCGATTGCGATATCCGCTAACGGTCGCCAGCTGGACGCCCAGGAAGGTGGCGACATCAGTCGTCGTCCACCACTCAGCGTCGGGGTCTGGCAGCGCACTCACCGAGTCATTGTCCCCTTCGTGGCCGGTTTCACCAAGATCGGTATCGGATCGACGTTAGCGGCATTGACGCTGGAACGGTCCGCGGCAGCGGTTGCGTAGCTAGCACTTGTCGGGGTACACGTAGCCGCCGCACCACGGGTACGGCTGCACAGCAACGACCTGCCAGCCACCATCCTCGCGGGTCTGAAATCGCCACGTGTGTTTCTCGGTCCGGAAGCCGTTCATGCGCCCGTCCGTTCCCCACCAGGTCGCGGACACGTCGGTGGTGACCTCAGCCCGCCGGTCCTTTATCGGCCCAACGGTGAGTGCGCCGTAGTCCAGTTGTGAAGGTGGTGGGTCGGTGGCCCTCATCGCGTCGCGGTACCGGCGCCACTGGTCGAGCAGCTCGTCCTGGTGGTCGTTGTCGAGGACGTTGACCGGACCTTCCTCGTCGTTGTAGCTGAGCGACATCAGGTACTCGTTAGCCGCCGCATCCGGCGATGGCGCTCCGCGGCTCTCCTCGATCGTCTGCGTCAACACCCACTGCACGGGCAGAGCAATGATGCTGCCGCCGCAGCCGATCAACAGAACAGGTACCAGCACAAACACGGCCCATCGCTTACGAGTCGACCAGCCCAGCAAGCGGCCGGCGTGGCGCTGCTCCCAACGTCGGTAACCTTCCGCGACCTGGTCTAGCGCTGGACGCCACCGATCGATGCCCGCGATCACCCGGGCACAATAGGCAACATCGGTGGTCATGTATAGAACGCAGCCCCGGCCCACTTCCTGCCTGCCAACGCCGCCACATTCGTACAGGCGTACGATAAAGTCCGTCCATGGCAACGCGCGAGATAGGCCGACTCCGCGAGTCGGGAATCCTGGTTGTCGAGCGCGATGGCGAACGGCGGCAGGTGCGACAGGTGATCCTGTCGGTCCTCAGCGACGGGCACTGGCAGGTGCACGCGATGGAGCTTCCGCGCGGCGGGTGGAGCGCGACGGAGCACTTCCAGAACGAGGAGGACGCGCGGGCCGTGCTCGACGCGTTCTACGCAAGGCACGCGGCGGCGGGCATCTGGGAAGTCAGCCGGTGGGGGCCGAAGCCGGCCTCTACGAGGCGTGAACCGGGCTGGTAGTCACGACAACGCCCACGGCGGCGGCAGCGCTAAGCGCTCTTGTCGCCCCGACGCTCAGCATCCGAGCCTGTTGCCGGAACCGGCTCCAAGTCACCCCAGCCGTAGCCCTCGGCTTCGAGGAGCTCCTGGAGGCTTCCGATCGTCAGGCCCTCGACGGCATTTTCGGTTGGCACGTGGATCAGCCGGAACCATGGCGTCCGGCCACGCTGCGGCACGTACGTCTCGACGCGCCACACGCCGTCCGGGGTCTGCATCGCGTCCACCTCGGCGAGGCTACTCCGCCGCGCTCGTGTACCCCTAGTCATCACCGCGTGCTGGCCGTCCAACGGCCATGGCCAGGCCTAATCGTCCAGCTTCCAGCGCAGCTGGTAGGAACCCAGCTGCTGCCACCGCGGAAACGACCACGATGCGCACCACCGCGCGCCCGTCTGTCGGTCCCGGCAGAATACCTTCAAACTCGGCACCGCCGCCGCCGGCGCACGAACGCCGTTCGGCCCTTCCTCCTCCGCTGCGGCGATTCCCTCCAACTTGATCGCCACCTCCTCATAGCACTCCGGGGCATCCCCGACCACCAGGTACCGAGGGGCGCATACCACTCCGTCGTCGGCGACCCACACCGCCTCGAACTCTTCCGCCAGATCACCTCGAACGGCCAGCACCGCCCACAGCGGCGCCGGATCCGGCACCTTCACCCAACCCATCTGGGCGTGCAAATCATCAGGATCGCGCACAGCAAAACGCAAGGTCCCCCGGTCCGGCCGACCATGCAGCTGCAACGCCCGCCGCGACTCGACCGCCGCCGTCCTCGACTCCGCCGCCGCCCGGTAGGTCAACCACGCTGCCACCGCCGCGATCCCAGCCGCGACAATTCCCACGTCCTCTTCGGTAACCGCCCGTGGATGCGTCTTGTGGAAGTAGATCGCCGCGACCACACCGACGGCCGCCACGATGACCGCCACAGCCGTCCAGACTCTGCTCTTCACGACCATCCATGCTGGCACGCCAAGCCCACGCCAGCGCCCGCGCGCCCGGCCCCGCCACGCGTCTGACGCAGCGGCGTGTCGCTACCGGCCTTGTGGACCCCCTATGTAAGACTCTTACACATGGAGGACGTCCGTATCACACGCGCTGTCGCAGCCGTACTGTACGTGTTCGTCGAGGACGTGGGAGCTCAACGACACGGCTACGAGCTTATGCGGCTAACAGCATTCCCCAGCGGGAAGATATACCCGATCCTGGCTCGGCTCCTGGCCGCAGGTTGGCTAGAGGCGACAATGGAACATATCGATCCGGTCAAAGAAGCACGTCCGCCGCGGAGGCTGTATCGACTCAGCGAGCGCGGCATCACCCGGGCGCGGCAAGGGCTAGCGGCGTTCTACCAGGAGATCGCGCCCGCTAGACCCAGCAGCCAGCTGCTTCGACCCGAAGGGCGCCTAGCGTGAATGTCTTTGTGTGGCTGCTAGGTATTTGCTCAGGTGTAGCAGCGCTGGCTTTTGTCACAGCACTCGGAGATCTTCTCAGCGAAGAAATCCGCGGCCGCCTCGACCAAATTCCGCATCTCGTTCTTCGCCTTGCTGCTCGGCGACTCCCGCCGCACCTACGAGATGAGAATGTGGCCGGTTGGAGAGCCGATCTTCATGAGTACTTACAGGGGGCGGACGCCACGCCGGTAACGCGCGTGTGGCGAGGTATGCGATGTGCCTTCGGGGCCCTTACCTCCACCGGCGCCATCACGCGAGCGTTCGAAGCCAACAGCTCTAAGACGACCGGTACCGAGCAGGACGGATATCGCGGCGACACAGCGGCCCGTGCCGTTGGCATTAGCTACAGACAGCTCAACTACTGGGCGAGTACAACTCTGGTCGTGCCCAGCATCGGCGAGGCGTTCGGCCCCGGCACGGAGCGCCGCTACTCGTTCGGCGACCTAGTCCTCCTCAAAGTCGTCAAGCGTCTGCTGGACGCGGGAGTCTCCCTTCAGAACATCCGTAAGGCCATCGAGACGCTACGCTCGCGCGGCGTCGAGGACCTGGCCGGCATCACGCTGATCTCGGACGGCACCACCGTGTACGAGTGCCGCTCGCCGGAGGAGGTCGTCGACCTGTTGCAGCGCGGTCAAGGCGTGTTCGGCATCGCGATCGGCGGCGCCTCCAAGGAGATCCACGGTTCACTAACCAACCTGCCGGCCGAACCGGCCGAGCCGGGCGCGGGCGACGAGTTGGTCGCGCGCCGGGCGCGCCGCCGTGCTGGCTGAGAGTCTCCCTCAGAGCGAGATTCAGCACCGCGGCGTCCACCGCGGTAGTCCTGAATCACTCACCCGGATATGAGTCCGGTCGGGCGGCTTGAAACGGGTAGACAGCACATAGCATCGAACGATGTCCATCGCCGACGATTGCCCAGCGCGAATTGAGCTAGATATCCGCCAGCAACTATGGCTGGAATCGCTGCCGATGCCCGCACACACGGTCGGCCGCACCCTGCCGTGCAGCCTCGACGCGCGACACGCCGGACCACACGCAAGCCTCGGCCAGCAGTCCGGCGACACCGACTGGTGGGTGCAATGGACCCTGACGGCGGCGGAAATCAACCCCCTGCCGCCGTGCAGTAAGACCCGCACGCCAAGCGGAGACGAAGACGACGACCCCTGCTTGCTCTACGCGCAGCACCCTGGACGACATTTGTACGGCGACGAGCGTGGGTAGGTACTTCGCGATTGGACGCGCGACGGTTCCGCGTTCTTCACGTTCCGGGCCGCAGTGACCTTCACCCGGCTTGACCGTCCCCGATCAAGCCGGGCCTTGAGGCTAACGCTTTGCCAACACTCGATGCAGGAGGCCGGCCACCGCTACTCCCGTGGTGACGCCAGCGAGGAGGTCAACGAGGCTGCCGACCGCGAGACCGCCTGCAAAGGAGGCGATAATGATCAAGGCCCATCGCAGGGGCAGTGATCCGTCGTGCTCAGAGTCTTCGCCGGGTTCCTGTTGGTCTTCCCGAGGGGGAACTACGCTAGACATGGTTTGGGCATCTACCTTCGTACTCAGTGGATGGGTCGAGGGACGTTCCGAACCATCGGCCCTCGGGTGCGCCAACACCCGGGGGCCAACTGTTTTTCCTGCTCAAGGCCTACATGGTGCTAGTTAAACGATCTTGAAGACCTTGACAGAACGTTAGATCTGTGGTATGATGGCTGTGACTAACGAGGACCCTACCCCCTGGCTTCTCGTTTTTCAACTTCGCGCGCGTTTAGACGAAGTTTTAACTTCGCGTACGCAATAAGAACGTTCATTTTCTGCACTTGCAGGTTTCGCTTGCATCCCTCAGCCACTCGGCCGAAGTGGCTTCCTAACTAGCATGATAACGCACGTACACGTTGAAAAACGGTCACTGATAGCGACGTTCGTGAGTGGACCAAAGGTGCGAAACCACCTCAGACGCCGACCCCTCCAGACTGACGAGTTAGACCGTTGCAACGCAGAGTGGCCAACCAAAGATGCGGTACGCGGCGATGGCCACCTACACCAGCGCCTACATGCCGCCCAGCCGAGAACCTGTAAGGCGCGGGCGCCGATGAGCTGACCGCGGAGTGTGAGGAGCCCGCCACCAGGGAGCCAGCCACGTACAGTCGCGGCGGCCCGCGTTACGCAGTGATGCCCTGCGGAGGTGGACGATGACCTGGCCGAGGTCGCTCCTCTGCGCTGCGGCGATTCCCATCGCTGTCTTGCTGGCTGCCTGCAGCGATGACCCCGCCGAGGGGGACGCGATACCGCTCGCCAGGGGCGAGAGTCTCGGCGAGATGCGTCAGCAGGCAGGCGAGGCGCTGGCGCGGTACGACGACGCAATCGCCGAAGCCGGCCCGTCCGCTACACCGAGCATGCAGCCACCACCGTGGGATGCTGCAAGTCCTCCAGCGGGTCTGACCATCGAGTCAGCAAGAGGCAGCGAGACAGGCAGCCGCTTGATGGTCACTTTCACAGGCTCTCAGCGTCCGGCGACCGAGCCCTGCGGTGCCGACTATTACGCGGAAGCTGTCGAGTCCGACAGGGCCGTGGTCGTCATCGTCATCGAGCAGGCTCATGCGGTTGGTGAGATCTGCACGTTGGTGGGTTATCCGCGCAGCGCCAGCTTGAATCTCGCCAGGCCTCTCGGCAGGCGTGCCGTACTGGAGGCGAAGCAGGGGATGCCCGTCCCAGTAACGCCGGCTCCCGTGACGGATTGATACCACGCGAGAATCCGAGTTTGTGATCATGTCAAGCGACAGGTGGGACGCGAGTGTCAAGCATGTCCCGTGACGGGACAGCTCTGGCGCTGCTGTGGCGCTGCTGCGGCGCTGCTGCGGCGCTGCTGCCCCTGTG